>NZ_JBEZVK010000029.1:0-94567 GCF_040636955.1 Streptomyces sp. NPDC032472 | reverse complement strand
GCGCCGCCGGGACCGGCCAGCGGACGCGGGGCGCCCGGGGCACGGGCGCCGGGGGCACCGGGGCGCGGCGCGCCGCCGGGACGGGGCGCCTGCGGGCGCGCCATGCCGGTGGAGCCGCCGGAGGTGAAGGGGTTGTTGCCCGGACGCGGGCCGGCCGGACGCGCACCGGGACGCGGCGCGCCGGCGCCACCGGGACGCGGGGCCTGGGCACCGGGAGCCTGGCCGCCCGGACGCGGGGCGCCGGGACGGGCACCGCCCTGGCCGGCGGCCGCGGGACGCTGCTGCGTCGGACGCGGGCCCGGGGTCGCGCCGGGACGCGCCGCCGGAGCCGCCGGAGCGGACGGGGGCGCGGTGAACTCGGTCGCCACGGGCGCCGCCGGAGCGGGCTTGGGGGCGGCCGGAGCCTTCGGGCCGGGACGCGGGCCGGGGGAGGCCGGGGTCACCGGGGCGGCCGCCGCGGGGGCCTCGGCTGCGGCCGGCTTGGGGGCCGGGGCGCCGGGCTTGGGGGCGGCGGGACGTGCAACGGGACCCGGGGTGGGCACCCCGGGCTTGGCGGGGGCGGCCTTGCGGGGCGCTCCCGGCTTCGCAGCGGACTTGCCGGCGCTGCCGCCGGGCCCCTGCAGTGCGTCAGTCAACTTGCGCACAACCGGCGCCTCGATCGTCGAGGACGCCGAACGGACGAACTCACCGAGTTCCTGGAGCTTGGCCATGACGACCTTGCTCTCCACACCGAACTCCTTGGCGAGTTCGTATACCCGGACCTTAGCCACTTCGCTCCTTTTAGGTCCGGGTTACGCCGGACCGTCGCTACTTCATGGGCGTACTCATCGCGTACTCATCGAGTGCTCATCGCAATCTCGACCTACTTCCAACTCGCGAGGTACCTGACCGCACGGGATTTCCGTGCCGTACTTCTTCTTACGGTGTCGCCTCGGCCCGGTCGGCCACGGCGCCTGCCAGTCCGGCCGTGTCGAGCGCTCCCGGGGACCGGAGGGCCCGGGGGAACGCTCTGCGGCGGACCGCCTTGTCGAGACAGACCGCGGCAGGGTGCACATAGGCACCCCGGCCGGGCAGCGTACCGCGTGGATCGGGGACGCACTCGTCCCCGATCGCCACGATCCGCAGCAGTTCGCTCTTGGCCGCTCGCTCCCGGCACCCCACACAGGTGCGTTCGGGGCATGCGCGGGCTTGCGTCCGGCCAGACACGCCTAAGTCTACCTCCCCGTACCGACCTCACCCCTTCGGGCGAAAAATCGAACGGACGTTGTCGCGATCTGCTGTCTTGAACTTGTCGCTTGAACTTGTCGTCAACCTGTCTACCGGCCGGACAGCGCCGGCCGGTAGCGGTTTTATTCCCCGCCCCGGGCCCGGTCGGCGTCCGGGGACGCCTCGGTGTCGGGGCGGATGTCGATGCGCCAGCCGGTCAGGCGGGCGGCGAGGCGGGCGTTCTGCCCCTCCTTGCCGATGGCCAGCGACAGCTGGTAGTCGGGTACGGTCACCCGCGCGGAGCGCGAGTCCCAGTCGACGACCTCGACCTTGCTCACCCGGGCGGGTGACAGCGCGTTCGCGACCATCTCCGCCGGGTCGTCCGACCAGTCGACGATGTCGATCTTCTCGCCGTGCAGCTCGGCCATCACGTTGCGCACGCGGGCGCCCATCGGGCCGATGCACGCGCCCTTGGGGTTGAGGCCGGAGCGGGTGGAACGCACGGCGATCTTGGTGCGGTGGCCGGCCTCGCGGGCGATCGCCGCGATCTCGACGCTGCCGTCCGCGATCTCCGGGACCTCCAGCGCGAAGAGCTTCTTCACCAGGTTGGGGTGGGTGCGCGACAGGGTCACGGACGGACCGCGCACGCCCTTCGCCACCCGGACGACGTACGCCTTCAGGCGCAGGCCGTGCGGGTACTCCTCACCGGGGACCTGCTCCTGCACCGGCAGGATGGCCTCCAGCTTGCCGATGTCGACCAGGACGTTCTTGGGGTCCTTGCCCTGCTGCACGACGCCCGTCATGACGTCGCCCTCGCGGCCGGCGAACTCGCCGAAGGTCAGGTCGTCCTCGGCGTCGCGCAGACGCTGGAGGATCACCTGCTTGGCGGTCGTCGCGGCGATCCGGCCGAAGTCCGACGGGGTGTCGTCGAACTCCTTTGCCTCCTGCCCCTCCTCGAGGTCCCGCGGGTCCTCCTTCGCCCACACCACGACGTGGCCGTTGGTGCGGTCCAGCTCCACGCGCGCCCGGCGGAAGCTGCCCTCGGTGCGGTGGTACGCGATGAGGAGGGCCGACTCGATCGCCTCGACGAGCAGGTCGAAGGAGATCTCCTTCTCCCGGACCAGACCCCGCAGGGCACTCATGTCGATGTCCACGGCTACGCCTCCTCTTCCTTCTTGTCCTTGCGGTTGAACTCGATCTCGACACGCGCCTTGGCGACGTCCGCGAACGCGATGCGGCGGGCGGTGGGCTTGCGGCCCTTCACACCGGGAACCTCGAGGTCCATGCCCTCGTCGTCGGCGTCGAGAATGCGCGCGATCAGTTCCCCGCCCTCGGCGAGCTGGAACTTCACGAGGCGGCCGATCGCGCGAACGTAGTGACGGTGCTCGGTCAGCGGGCGGTCGGCGCCCGGGGAGCTCACTTCGAGGACGTACTCGCCCTCGCCCATCGCGTCGGTCTCGTCGAGCCTGTCGGAGACCTCGCGGCTCAGCTCCGCACACGCGTCCAGTTCCACGCCCTCGTCGGAATCCACGATGATGCGCAGCATCCGGCGCTTGCCGGCCTTGGACAGCTCGATGTCCTCGAGATCCAGGCCCCTGGCGGCGACGAGCGGCTCCAGCAATCCGCGCAGCCTGTCGCTCTGGGTGGTGCTCATCCGGGTGACTCCTCGGCCGCGTGTGCTGTTGTGGTGTACGTCGCGTGTCAGCACAAAGGGTATCCGGTCGCGGAGGGTGTTGCCGTCCGCCCTGTGGACAAGCCCCCGGGTACCGTGATCACACCCTGCCCGCACCACCCCCGAGGACGTCGCCGTGCCCTGGACCCTGCCTTCGAGGCCTTCGCGAAGGAGCCTGCTCGCCGGTGCCGCCGGCGCGGCCGGTGCCGCGCTGCTCACCGGGTGCTCCGGCGGGCCGGGCACGGCGGACCCGGACCCCGCCGTTTCGCTCGAACGGCGGATGCGTGCGTCGTCCGTTCGGGACAGCGAGCGGCTGCTGGAACGTTACGACGCGACCGCCGCGGCCCATCCGGCACTGGCCGAGCGGCTCGCCCCGCTGCGCGCCGCGGTGGCCGCGCACACCTCGGCGCTCTCTTCCTCGGGGGCCTCGGACGGCTCCGCCGCGCCGTCCGCCCCGGCCGCCGCGCCCGCGCCGGGCGCCGGTCCCGCGGTCAGCGGCGAGCCGGTGCCGCCGAAGCCGGAGGAGGCCCTCGCCGCCCTCGCGGACGCCGAGCGGAGCCTCGCCGAGTCCCGGACCGTCGCCCTGGCCGGGGCGCCCGGGGAGCTGGCCCGGCTGCTGGCCTCGGTGGCGGCGTGCGGAGCCGTCCACGCCTACCTGCTGACCCCGACCCCCGGAGCCGCGTCGTGAAGCCCGAACCCTCCCCCGCCAACCGGGCCCTGGAGGCCGCGCAGGCCGCCCTCGCCGCCGAGCACGCGGCTGCGTACGGCTACGGAGTGATCGGCGCCCGCGCCTCGGCCGCCCGGGCGAACGAGGCGCGCGAGGCGTACGGCTGGCACCTGGCGCGGCGCGACGCCCTGGCCCGCTCCGTACGCGAGATGGGGGGCGCGCCCCGGTCCGCGGAGCCGGCGTACGCCCTGCCGTACGAGGTGCACGCCCCGGCCGACGCCGAGCGGCTGGCCGCCGAGATCGAGGACCGGGTGGCGGGCGCGTACTCCGATCTGGTGCGGGCCGCAGACGGCCGGCTGCGCCGGGAGGCGGCCGACGCGCTGAGCGCCGCGGCCGTCCGCGCGGCGCGCTGGCGCGGTGTCGGCGTAGCCTTCCCTGGGCTCACGGAGCGCGCAGCACCGGCCCGGACCAGCTGAAAGGGATCACGCACGCATGGTTTTCGAACCGCCGCAGCGGCTCGTACGGGCGCTCGGCGAGACGCCGGAATCGGCGCAGGACGCGGCCTGGCTGGGGCAGTTGCCCCGGATCCTCGAGGCGGCGCTGGCCCGGCGTGAGGTACGGGCCCTGCGGGTCCAGGCGCCGGGCGGCCGCAGCAGTCTGGTCGTCCTGGTCCAGTACGCCGACGGCACCCCGGCCGCACTGAAGCTCGCTCCCCCGCAGGCCCGGCCCGACCGGGAGCTGGCCGCGCTGGCCCACTGGGGCGGCTTCGGGGCCGTACGGGTGCTGGACACCCGCCACCATGCGCAGGACGGGGCGCTGCTGCTGGAGCGGCTGCACCCGGAGGTGTCGCTGCGGTCGCTGCCGGAGGCGAAGGCGCTGCTGGAGGCCTGCGGGACGCTGCGGCGGCTGTGGGTGCAGCCGCCGCAGGGGCACCCCTTCGAGTCGGTGGCCGAGCGGACCGCCCGGCAGGCCGAGGCGCTGCGCAAGGCGCCGCCGGAGGTGGAGGCGCTGGCCGGGGCCGCGCTCGCGGTCCGGGAGGAGCTGACGGCGCTGCCCGGCGAGGAGCTGCTGCTGCACGGGAACTTCCGGCAGGGCAAGGTGCTGGCGGGGGACCGGGCGCCGTGGCTGACGGTGGGCCCGGACCCGCTGGTCGGCGAGCGGGCGTACGACCTGGCCCGGCTGGTACGGGACCGGCTGGAGGACCAGATGGCCTCCTCGGCCGGGGCGGCGGGCGCGCGCCGGCGGGTGAACAAGCTGGCCGACAGCCTGGAGGTGGACCGGGAGCGGCTGCGCGGCTGGACCCTGTTCCGGGCGGTGGAGTCGGGCCACCGGGCCCTGGTGGCGGGGCGGCGCGCGGACGCGGAACTGCTGCTGGAGTTCGCGTCCTGGCTTTAGGGGCATAAGGGCATACGGGTACATGTAGGGCATACCGTGGAGTCCGAAAGCAGGCCCGGCCCGGCAGGAGGCCGTCATGTTCCAGGAAGTGCTGTCAGCGGTGATCGCGGCGGTCGTGGGACTCGCAGTGGTCACGGGGGCCGCGGCGCGGGTGGTGCGCCAGTACGAGCGGGGCGTCGTCTTCCGCTTCGGCCGGCTGCGGGAGGGCATCCGGACGCCCGGACTGACCATGATCGTCCCGGTGCTCGACCGGCTGCGCAAGGTCAACATGCAGATCGTGACGATGCCGGTGCCGGCCCAGGAGGGCATCACCCGGGACAACGTCACCGTGCGGGTGGACGCGGTCGTGTACTTCAAGGTCGTGGACCCGGCGAGCGCGATCATCGAGGTGGAGGACTACCGCTTCGCGGTCTCGCAGATGGCGCAGACCTCGCTCCGGTCGATCATCGGCAAGTCGGACCTCGACGATCTGCTGTCGAACCGGGAGATGCTCAACCAGGGGCTGGAGCTGATGATCGACAGCCCGGCGGTGGGGTGGGGCGTGCAGATCGACCGGGTCGAGATCAAGGACGTGTCGCTGCCGGAGACGATGAAGCGGTCGATGGCGCGGCAGGCGGAGGCGGACCGGGAGCGGCGGGCACGGGTGATCAATGCGGATGCGGAGCTGCAGGCGTCGAAGAAGCTGGCCGAGGCGGCCGCGGTGATGCAGGACCAGCCGGCGGCGCTCCAGCTCCGGCTTCTGCAGACGGTGGTCGCGGTGGCCGCGGAGAAGAACTCCACCCTGGTCCTCCCGTTCCCGGTGGAGCTCCTCCGCTTCCTGGAACGCGCCACCCCACCGGACCCCACGGCCCCGGACACCCCGGCCGCCGTGGCCCCGCCGCCGGTGCTCCCGGCCCCGGAGTCCGAGACCCCGACCACCGTGGACGGCTCCCCGAAGCCCTAGCCGCCACCGGGTGCACCACCCGCAACCCCCGCGCCTCAAACGCCGGCGGGGCTGGAATAGCCGGACCCTCGCTCCAGGCGCGGCGGAGCCAGCCGAACACCTGGGGCGCCGCCCCAGACCCCGCGCCTCAAACGCCGGCGAGGCTGGAATAGCCGGACCCCCGTCTCCGATGCGGCGAGGAGTAATTGGCACCTGTCAGGTGGCAGTGGGCCGTGCCGCTGCGCGGCAATTCCAGCCGCGCGGCGTTTGAGCGCACCGGACGCGGAGCCCACGAAACAGGGGGCCGCCTGAGCCAAGAACACACAGCGCCGGCCAATCCAGCCCGCGCGGCGTTTGAGCGCACCGGACGCGGAGCGCACGAAACCGGGGGCCGCCTGAGCCAAGAACACACGGCGCCGCCCAATCCAGCCCGCGCGGCGTTTGAGCGCACCGGACGCGGAGCGGCCGGAACGGGTGGGGGCGGAGCCCGCACCCGGCGGGGGCCGGGGCCGCAGGTCCCGGTTTCGGGAAGGGGCGGGGTGGGGAAACGGCTCCGCGCAGCGGACCCGACCCCCGGTCCACCCAGCCGACCCGGCCCCCGCGGACCCGGCCCCTGCAAGGCCGGCTTCGTGGGGGCGGCCCCGCAGGCCCGGCCTCATGCGGCCGCTCCCGGCGGGGGCGGGGCCAGGCTCGGCGGCCCCGGCCCGGGCCGGGGCACCGTCGGTGCGGTGGGGGGCGTACCCCTAGGGCCGGCCCCCGGCGGGGGTGGTGCGGAGGCGGATCAGGGCCTCCGCGAGGGGGAGTTCCTCGCGGGTGCCCGTGGCACGGTGCTGGAGCTCCACCACCCCGTCCGCGGCCCGCCGCCCGGCCACCAGGATCCAAGGCACGCCGATCAGCTCGGCATCGGTGAGCTTGACCCCGGGAGACAGGCCGGCCCGGTCGTCCAGCAGGACGCGCAGCCCCGACTCGGCCAGAGCAGAAGCCGCCGACTCCGCGAGACCCAACTGCACGGCCTTGCCGGCGGCCACGACGTGGACATCGGCCGGAGCCACCTCCGCCGGCCACGCCAACCCCCGCGCATCCGCGGTCTGTTCGGCCAGCGCCGCCACGGCCCGCGAGACCCCGATCCCGTACGAACCCATCGTCACCCGGACCGGCTTGCCCTCCCGCCCGAGCACGTCGAGCCCGAACGCGTCGGCGTACTTGCGGCCGAGCTGGAAGATGTGGCCGACCTCGATGGCCCGGTCGAGCCGGAGCCCGGCCCCGCAGCGCGGGCAGGGGTCACCGGGCTCGACCACGACCACGTCGAGGTACCGGTCCACCTCGAAGTCCCGCCCGCAGACCACGTTCTTCGCGTGCGTATCGGGCTTGTTGGCGCCGGTCACCCACGAAGTGCCGGGCGCGACACGGGGGTCGGCGAGGTACGGCACCTTCGCCAGACCCTGCGGTCCCACGTAGCCGCGCACCAGGTCGGGGCGGTCCACGAAGTCCTCCGCCGTCACCAACTCCACCACCGCCGGGGCGAGGTGCTCGGCGAGCTTGCCGAGGTCGACCTCCCGGTTCCCGGGCACGCCGACGGCGGTGATCTCGCCGTCCACCTTCACCAGGAGGTTCTTCAGCGTCGCGGAGGCGTCGACACCGAGGTGCGCGGCCAGCGTCTCGATCGTCGGGGTGTCGGGGGTGGGGAGCTCCTCCAGCGCGGGGTGGTCCCTCCCGGGCACCTCCGCCAGGGGGAAGGTCACCGCCTCGGTGTTGGCCGCGTACCCGCACGAGGGGCAGTCGGCGAAGGTGTCCTCGCCGGCGGCCGCGGGCGCCAGGAACTCCTCCGAGGCGGAGCCGCCCATCGCCCCGGACACGGCGGAGACGATCCGGTGGTCCAGCCCGAGGCGGGTGAAGATGCGCTGGTAGGCGGCGCGGTGCAGCGCGTAGGACTCGGCGAGCCCCTCGTCGCTGACGTCGAAGGAGTACGAGTCCTTCATCTGGAACTCGCGGCCGCGCAGCACCCCGGACCGGGGCCTGGCCTCGTCGCGGTACTTGGTCTGGATCTGGTAGAGCATGACCGGCAGGTCCTTGTAGGACGTGCACTGGTCCTTCACCAGGAGGGTGAAGATCTCCTCGTGGGTGGGGCCGAGGAGGTAGTCGGCGCCCTTGCGGTCCTTGAGCCGGAAGAGCAGGTCCCCGTACTCCGACCAGCGGCCGCTGGTCTCGTACGGCTCGCGCGGCAGCAGCGCGGGCAGCAGCACCTCCTGGGCGCCGATCGCGTCCATCTCCTCGCGGACGATGCGCGAGACGTTGTCCAGGACCCGCTTGCCGAGCGGCAGCCAGGTCCACACTCCGGCCGAGCTGCGGCGGACGTATCCGGCGCGGACGAGGAGGCGGTGGCTGAGGGTCTCGGCGTCGGCCGGGTCCTCGCGGAGGGTCCGGGCCATGAGGCGGGACATGCGCTGCACGTGTTGCGTTGACATGTCCGGAGGCTACCGGCCCGGGCCCGCGGCCCCGAAACGAATTCAGGGCCGCGGCAGCGGCAGCGGGGCGCCCATGACGGCGTACGGCAGGCTCGCGCTCGGGAAGTGCACCTGGCGGGCGAGGTCGGTGTAGCCGAGGGCGCGGTAGAGCCGGCGGGCCGGGCTCTCGGCGTCGATGGCGGAGAGGATCGACCGCTTCTCCTCGGCGCCGTCGGTGATCCGGGTGATGAGGGTACGGCCGACGCCGCGGCCCTGGAAGCCGGGGTGGACGTGCAGCTCGGTGATGACGAAGGAGTCGTCGAGCCAGGCGTCCTCCCCCTCGGCCCGCAGGTACGGCTCGACGACCGAGGACCACCAGTACGCGCGGTCGTTCGGCATCCCGTACACGAATCCGGCGAGCGCCCCGTCGTCGGTGAACGCGCCGAGCGCACGGGCCCCGCGGCAGGTCATGTGGCGCTGGACGATGTAGCGCCGGATGCCGACCTCCTCCTCGCTGAGCCCGAAGGCCACGGCCTGCACGCGCAGGGCCTCGTCGACGCGGGCGGCGAGGTCGAGGGGGCCGATGCTCAGTCCGGCGGGCCGGGCGGGGTCGTCGCCCGCGGGGGTAGACAGCATGCCGCGACCTTACTGGTCGGTCCGTGCCGCCGGTATGCCGCCGGGGTGGCCCGCGGCCGGCGGGCACGGGAACAGGACGCGGGGTTCCGGGACGGGCTGCCGGACAGGGGGCCGGAATCCGGAGCCGGGAACAGGGGGCTGGGGAGCTAGGACAGGGGGCTAGAACAGGACGCTCATGAACGCGCCGACCTCGCGGAAGCCCACGCGGCGGTAGGCGGCGCGCGCCGCGGTGTTGTAGTCGTTGACGTACAGGCTGACCACGGGAGCGACGTCGCGCAGCGCGAACTCGACGACGGCGGCCATCCCGGTCTCGGAGTGGCCGCGGCCGCGGAACTCGGGGGCCACCCAGACGCCCTGGATCTGGCAGGCGCGGGCGGTGGCGGCGCCGATCTCGGCCTTGAAGACGACCTTGCCGTCCTCGACGCGGGCGAAGGAGCGGCCGGATCCGACGAGCTCGGCGACGCGGGCCTGGTAGAGCAGGCCGCCGTCGCCGGCCAGCGGCGAGACGCCGACCTCCTCGGTGAACATGGCCACGCAGGCGGGCATGATCAGCTCCATCTCGTCCTTGCGGATCCGGCGCACCAGCGCGTCGGGCCGCACCTCGGCGGAGGCCTGCTCGGTGACCATGAGGGGCTGGTGGGGGCGGACCTCGCGGGCGGGGCCCCAGCTGGGCTCCAGGAGCCGCCACAGCAGCCGGGTGGGCTCGGCGGGGCCGACGATGGAGGAGCAGCGGCGGCCGGTGCGGCGGGCCCGGTCGGCGAAGGCGCGTACGGCGTCGGGGCCGGCGCAGACGGGGACGAGGTTGGCGCCGGCGTAGCACAGGGAGCGCAGCTCGCCGTCGGCGTAGTAGCCCCACATCTCGCCGCCGAGGCGCCACGGGTCGAGGCCGGCGACCTGGACCCGGGAGGTGACGAAGGCGTTCTCGACCGGCTCGCGTCCGAGGACGGCGAGGGCGGCGTCGAGATCGCCGGGGTCAAGGACCCGGGTGGTGGTCTGCGTCAACACGGGGGCCTCACATGCAGGGCTGCTGATCTGTCGAACTGTACCCGCAGGGCGGGGCGGCTGCCCGGTTGCCCGGGTCACGAAAAAGCCCCGGCCCCGGCCGCGAACTGCGGGAACGGGGCCGGGGCCGGCGCTGCGGGCTCCGCGGGCGGGCGCCCGGGGCGCCGGGGGGGCTCAGGCGCCGATGGCGACGGTCGGCTCGCCGGAGGCGACGCCGTCCTTCTCCATCTGCTCGGCGATCTTCAGGGCCTCCTCGATGAGGGTCTCCACGATCTTGGACTCGGGGACGGTCTTGATGACCTCGCCCTTGACGAAGATCTGGCCCTTGCCGTTGCCGGAGGCGACGCCGAGGTCGGCCTCGCGGGCCTCGCCGGGGCCGTTGACGACGCAGCCCATGACGGCGACGCGCAGCGGGACCTCCATGCCGGTCAGGCCCGCCGTGACCTCCTCGGCCAGCTTGTAGACGTCGACCTGGGCGCGGCCGCAGGACGGGCAGGAGACGATCTCCAGGCGGCGCGGCTTGAGGTTCAGCGACTCCAGGATCTGGCGGCCGACCTTGACCTCTTCGACCGGCGGGGCCGAGAGGGAGACGCGGATGGTGTCGCCGATGCCCTCGGAGAGCAGCGCACCGAAGGCGACGGCGGACTTGATGGTGCCCTGGAAGGCGGGGCCGGCCTCGGTGACGCCGAGGTGCAGCGGGTAGTCGCAGGCCGCGGCGAGCTGGCGGTAGGCGTTGACCATGACGACCGGGTCGTTGTGCTTGACCGAGATCTTGATGTCGCGGAAGCCGTGCTCCTCGAAGAGGGAGGCCTCCCACAGCGCGGACTCGACGAGCGCCTCGGGGGTGGCCTTGCCGTACTTCTGGAGCAGGCGGCGGTCGAGGGAGCCGGCGTTGACGCCGATGCGGATCGGGGTGCCCGCGTCGCCCGCCGCCTTGGCGATCTCCTTGACCTTGTCGTCGAACTGCTTGATGTTGCCGGGGTTGACGCGGACGGCGGCGCAGCCCGCGTCGATGGCGGCGAAGACGTACTTGGGCTGGAAGTGGATGTCCGCGATGACCGGGATCTGCGACTTCTTCGCGATGACGGCGAGGGCGTCGGCGTCGTCCTGGGTCGGGCAGGCCACGCGGACGATCTCGCAGCCGGAGGCGGTCAGCTCGGCGATCTGCTGGAGCGTGGCGCCGATGTCCGAGGTACGGGTGGTGGTCATCGACTGCACCGAGATGGGCGCGTCGCCACCGACGGCCACCGAGCCGACCTGGATCTTGCGGCTGACCCTGCGGTCGGCAAGCTTCGTCGGCACGGACGGCATTCCGAGAGAGATGGCAGTCATCTGCTGTGCAACCCCAAGGTGTGGATCAAGGTCCCGAGATCGGCGGGCTCCGGGCTTCGAGGTTACGCCAAGCACGGCGCGGGCCCCGCATCCGAGGGGTGCACGACACCCGAACGTAGGGAGCCGGGCACGATCCGTGCCCGGCTCCGGTCGTATGGCGCCCCTGCGCCCGTGTCAGGTGATCGTGATGGGGTTCACCACGTCGGCGACGAGCACGAGCAGCGTGAAGCAGACGAACACGCCGGCCACGACGTACGCGGCGGGCATCAGCTTGGCCACGTCGAACGGACCGGGGTCGGGGCGGCGGAAGATGCGCGCCGCGTTCCGCCGGACCGACTCCCACAGGGCGCCGGCGATGTGCCCGCCGTCCAGCGGCAGCAGCGGGAGCATGTTGAACAGGAACAGGGAGAGGTTGAAGTAGCCGATGACCTGGAGGGCGACCACCAGCCGGTCGGTGGCCGGGATGTCCAGGGCGGCGATCTCGCCGCTGATCCGGGCCGCGCCGACGATGCCCATCGGGGAGTCGGGTTCGCGCTCGGCCCCGTTGAAGGCCGCGTTCCACAGCGCCGGGATCTTGCCGGGGAGCTTGAGCAGCCCGTCGACGCTGCGGTCGATCTCCTCGCCCATGTGGGTGACGGACTGGCCGAACGTGAGGGCGGCGGTCTCGTTCTTCGGGCTGAAGCCGAGCCAGCCCGCGGTCACGTACTTGCCCTTGACGTACCCGCCGTGGCCGTCGGTCTTGGCGACCCGGTTCTCGACGAGGGTGACCGCCACGGTCTGCTTCTGCCCGTCGCGCTCGATCGTCACGGTGGCCGGGCCGATGGTGTCGCGGATGCGCTTCTGCAGGTCGGACCAGTCGGTGACGGCGCGGCCGTCGAGGGCGACGATCCGGTCCCCCGCACGCAGCCCGGCGGCCTTGGCCGGGGCGACGGGGTCGCCGTCCTTGCAGACCTCGCGCTTCTCGCTCTGCTGGATGACGCAGGGCGTGACGCCGGCGATCTCGGTGGTCGTCCGGTTCACCCCGAAGGTCATCCAGACGCCGAAGAAGACCGCCAGCGCCAGCACCAGGTTCATGAACGGGCCGGCGAACATCACGATCACGCGCTTCCACGGCTTGCGCGTGTAGAACAGCCGGGTCTCGTCGCCGGGCCGGAGCTCCTCGTACGCCGCCGAGCGGGCGTCCTCGATCATCGACCGGAACGGCGAGGTCGACCGGGCGGTGACCTTGCCGTCCTCGCCGGGCGGGAACATCCCGATCATGCGGATGTAGCCGCCCATCGGGATGGCCTTGATGCCGTACTCGGTCTCGCCCTTGTGCCGCGACCAGATCGTCGGGCCGAAGCCGACCATGTACTGGGGCACGCGGATGCCGAAGAGCTTGGCCGTGGAGAGATGGCCGAGCTCGTGCCAGGCGATGGAGACGAGCAGCCCGAATACGAAGATGAGTATGCCGAGCACCGTCATGAGTGCTGTCATGCGCGCGCCTCCACGGCGGCCTCGGCCGCCATCTCCCGTGCCCGGGCCCTGGCCCAGGTCTCCGCCTCGAGGACGTCGGCGACCGTCAGGGTAGTTCCCGCGTCCGGCGTCCCGTGTTCATCGACCACGGCAGAGACCGTATCCATGATTGCTGTGAACGGCAGCCGACCGGCCAGGAAGGCGTCCACGCACTCCTCGTTCGCCGCATTGAAGACGGCCGGGGCGGTGGAGCCGAGGGTGCCCACGTGCCGGGCGAGCCCGACGGAGGGGAAGGCCTCGGTGTCGAGCGGGAAGAACTCCCAGGTGGAGGCCTTGGTCCAGTCGAAGGCGGGGGCCGCGTCCGGGACGCGCTGCGGCCAGCCGAGGCCGATGGCGATGGGGCCGCGCATGTCCGGCGGGGTGGCCTGGGCGAGGGTGGAGCCGTCGGAGAACTCCACCATCGAGTGCACGTAGGACTGCGGGTGGACGACGACCTCGATGCGGTCGAAGGGGATGTCGTACAGCAGGTGCGCCTCGATGACCTCCAGCCCCTTGTTGACCAGGGTCGCCGAGTTGACGGTGATGACCGGGCCCATGGCCCAGGTGGGGTGCGCGAGGGCGTCCTCGACGGTGACGTGTGCCAGCTCCGCGCGGGTACGGCCGCGGAAGGGCCCGCCGGAGGCGGTGACCACCAGCTTGCGCACGTCGGCCCGGGTCCCGGCGGCCAGGGCCTGGAAGAGGGCGGCGTGCTCGGAGTCGACCGGGATGATCTGCCCGGGCTGCGCGAGGGCCTTGACCAGCGGGCCGCCCACGATCAGCGACTCCTTGTTGGCCAGGGCCAGGGTCCGGCCCGCCCGCAGCGCGGCGAGGGTGGGCGCGAGGCCGATGGAGCCGGTGATGCCGTTGAGCACGGTGTGGCACTCGGAGGCGGCGAGCTCGGCCGCCGCGTCGGGACCGGCCAGGATCTCGGGCAGCGGCTCGGACGCCCCGTAGCGGGCGCTCAGCGCCTCCTTCAGGGCCGGTACGGCGTCCTCGCGGGCCACGGCCACGGTGTTGACCCGCAGCAGCCGGGCCTGCTCGGCCAGCAGCTCCACGCGGCCGCCGGCGGCGGACAGCGCGGTGACGCGGAACCGGTCCGGGTTGCGCAGGGCCAGGTCGATGGCCTGGGTCCCGATGGACCCGGTGGAGCCGAGGATGACGATGTCCCGGCGGCCGGCCGCGGCGTCGAAGAGGAGGTGCGGATCGGCGAGGGGGGCTGGACTGTCGCTCATGCCCCCATTGTTGCCGCTCAACCGGAGCGGTCGGACACCCAGTCCCCGTGGACGGCCCCGGCGAGCAGTTCGGGCAGCGTCCCGGCGAAGTCGGGGAGCGCGCGGGCCGCGGCCCACCAGGCCTCGGGGTCGGTGCCGAGGGCCGCATCGAGCAGCCGGTCGGTCTCGGCGCGGGCGGCGAGGACGGCCTCGGGGCGGTCGTGCCGGTCGGGGTGGTCGACGTCGCCGAGCCAGTGGTCCTCGTCCAGCGCCCAGGCGGCCGGGGCCTTGTGCCCGATGACGTCGGCGCCGGTGAGGATGGCTCGGTCCAGGCAGGCGCGGACCCAGCGGATGTCCTCGTACAGGCTGCCCATGGCGTTGGGGACGGAGAGGCTGGCGAGGGCGAGCTCGCGGTCGACGCTGTCGTTCGGCGGCCACGGGGAGCCGGGTTCGAGGGCCCGGACCGCCTCGGTGAGGCCGGGTATCGGGCCGCTCGGGCGCGGCTGCGGCGCCTGCCCGGCGGCCACGGCGGCCGCGAGCTCGGGCAGGGTGCCGGTGGAGCCGGGGGCGTGCCGGGCGAGCTCGGCCCACAGCCGGGGGTCGTCGCCGAGGGCCGGGCGCAGGACGCGCGTCAGGGCGGAGCGCATCGCGGCCCGTTCGGCGAGGTTCCAGCCGAGCCGGCCCGCGCCGTGCACCTGCCCGAGCAGCAGGGTGCGGTGGGCGGGGGCGACGGCCGCGGCGAGCTCGTCGAAGGTCAGGATGCCGGCGCGGACGGCGCGGACGGCCGGCCGGTGCCAGTCGGGGCCGTACGGGCCTTGGGCACGGGTGTCGAGCAGGGCGAGGCAGGTGCTCCGGTCCAGCCCCCCGACCAGCAGCAGGGCCTCGACCGAGCCGGGCGGCAGCGGCGCCCGGGCGTGCTCGCGCAGCAGCAGGCCGGGGTCGAGGGTGTGTTCCAGGGCCAGCACGTCGAGCGGGATCCGCGGGCGGCGCCGGCCGTGGCGGCGCAGCAGGGCGAGGGTCTCGGCGGAGGTCAGCGGCGGCTCGGGGGCGCGGCCGAGTTCGGCGCCGAGGGTGGCGAGCAGCTCGGGCGTGGGGCCGGGGCGGCGGGCGTAGCGGGCGGGACCGGGCAGTCCGGGCAGGGGGCGGCCGAGGACGTGGGGGTTGCGGGCGACGGTGCGGCGGTCCTCGTCGCTGCCCTGGCGCAGGAGCAGGGTGACGGCGTGGGCCGGCAGGTGCTCGTCGCGGCACAGGAAGCGGCGGGCCGGGGCGTCGAGCCGTCCGAGGAGGGCGGCGGCGACGGCGTCCGGTGCGTGGCGCAGCAGGAGCGCCACGCACCAGGCGAGCCGCCGGCTCTCCCTGTCCGCGTTCACATGCATCCGATTCCCCGTCGCCGGCTCCGTACGCCTCCCCCGGCGCCCGGCGATCATCGCAGGTCAGCGGAGAGGACGGTGAACGTTTTCGCGGGTGGACGGGCCGGGGGCGGCGTCGGCGATCCAGGGGCCGTCGCCGGAGGGGTCGAGGATGCCTTCCTCGAGCCAGGTGTAGGTGCCGGAGAGCACGCCGGCGACGACCTTGCGGTCCAGGTCGTCGGTGTTGCTCCACAGCCGGCCGAAGAGCTCCTCGACGCGGATGCGGGACTGCCGGCAGAAGGCGTCGGCGAGCTGGTAGGCCTCGCGGCCGTGCTCGCCGGTGGCGCGCAGGTGCTCGGCGCGGACGCAGGCCGCGCTCATCGCGAAGAGTTCTGCGCCGATGTCGACGATCCGGCCGAGGAAGCCCTGCTTGGTCTCCATGCGGCCCTGCCAGCGGGACATGGCGTAGAAGGTCGAGCGGGCGAGTTTGCGGGCGCTGCGCTCGACGTAGCGCAGGTGGGTGGCGAGGTCGGGGTGGCCGGCGGGGTGGAACTCGCGGTAGGTGCCGGGGACCTGGCCGGCGCCGGCGGCCAGCTTGGGCAGCCAGCGGGCGTAGAACCCGGCGGCGCGGGCGCCCGCCTTGGCCTTGTCGCCGAGGTCCTTCTCGGGGTCGATGAGGTCGCCGGCGACCGACAGGTGGGCGTCGACGGCCTCGCGGGCGATGAGCAGGTGCATGATCTCGGTGGAGCCCTCGAAGATGCGGTTGATGCGCAGGTCGCGCAGCATCTGCTCGGCGGGGACGGCCCGCTCGCCGCGGGCGGCCAGCGAATCGGCGGTCTCGAAGCCGCGCCCGCCGCGGATCTGGACGAGTTCGTCGGCCATCAGGCAGGCCATCTCGGAGCCGTAGAGCTTGGCGAGGGCGGCTTCGATGCGGATGTCGTTGCGGTCCTCGTCGGCCATCTGGGAGGCGAGGTCGACGACGGCCTCCAGGGCGAAGGTGGTCGCGGCGATGAAGGAGATCTTGGAGCCGACGGCCTCGTGCCGGGCGACGGGGCGGCCCCACTGCTCGCGGACGCCGGACCACTCGCGGGCGATCTTCAGGCACCATTTGCCGGCGCCGACGCACATGGCGGGCAGGGACAGCCGCCCGGTGTTGAGGGTGGTAAGCGCGATCTTGAGGCCGGCGCCCTCGGCGCCGATGCGCTGGGCGGCCGGGACGCGCACCCGGTGGAAGCGGGTGACGCCGTTCTCCAGGCCGCGCAGGCCCATGAAGGCGTTGCGGTGCTCGACGGTGATGCCGGGCGAGTCGGCCTCGACGACGAAGGCGGTGATGCCTCCGCGGTGGTTCTCCGACTTCGGCACCCGGGCCATGACGACGAGGAGGTCCGCGACGACCCCGTTGGTGGTCCACAGTTTGACCCCGTCGAGGACGTAGGCGTCGTCGCCGTCGGGGACGGCGGTGGTGGCCAGGCGCGCCGGGTCGGAGCCGACGTCGGGCTCGGTGAGGAGGAAGGCGCTGACGGCGGTGGTCGCGCAGCGCGGCAGGAAGGTTTCCTTCTGCTCCTGCGTGCCGAACATCTTCAGCGGCTGCGGCACGCCGATCGACTGGTGCGCGGAGAGCAGGGCGCCGATGGCGGGGCTGGCGGAGCCGACGAGGGCCAGCGCCTTGTTGTAGTACACCTGGGTCAGGCCCAGGCCCCCGTACTTGGGGTCGATCTTCATGCCGAGGGCGCCGAGCTCCTTGAGTCCTCGGATGGTCTCGTCGGGGATCCGCGCCTCGCGTTCGATGCGGGGGCCGTCGATCTCGGCCTCGCAGAACGCGCGCAGCCGGGCCAGGAAGGCCTCGCCGCGCCGGACGTCCTCGTCGGCGGGCAGCGGGTGCGGGTGGATCAGGTCGAGTCGGAACCGCCCGAGGAAGAGTTCCTTGGCGAAGCTGGGCTTGCGCCAGTCCTGTTCCCGGGCCGCTTCCGCGACCTGCCGTGCCTCGCGCTCGGTGACCTTGGGCTGTGCGGGCTGTGTTGCGGACATGAGGGGGCTCACCTCGCCGCCGGAGTCGGTGGGACCGGCCTACCGGCCGGTGCTACCTGTGAGTCGTACCCGCTGCGCCGTCCCGGGAAAAGCGGGATTGGGCAGGGCGGGCGAATCCGCGGGGCAAAAGGGGGACGGCCGGAGCCCCCGCACAGTAGGCTCCGGCCGTCGGTCTGTGACCGTACGAGTCGGTCAGATGTCGAGGCCCGTGAGGACCAGGACGCGCTCGTACGTGTAGTCCTCCATCGCGTAGCGGACGCCCTCGCGGCCCACGCCGGACTGCTTGACGCCGCCGTACGGCATCTGGTCGGCGCGGTAGGACGGCGCGTCGCCGATGATCACGCCGCCGACCTCGAGCTCGCGGTGCGCCCGGAACGCGGTCTGGACGTTGCGGGTGAAGACGCCGGTCTGCAGGCCGAACTTCGAGTCGTTGACGGCGGCGAAGGCCTCGTCGGTGTTCTCGACCTTGGTGATCGTCAGGACCGGGCCGAAGACCTCCTCGGTGGCGAGCTTGACGCCGGCCGGGACGTCCGCGAGGACGGTCGGCTCGACCGAGGCGCCGTCGCGCTTGCCGCCCGTGAGGAGCTTGGCGCCCGCGGAGACGGCCTCGTCCACCCAGGACTCCACGCGCTTGGCGGCGTCCTCGGAGACGAGCGGGCCGACGTCGGTGGCGTCGTCGGACGGGTCGCCGGTGACCTGGGCCTGGACCTTCGCGACGACCTTCTCGACGAGGCGGTCGTAGACGGAGGCGTCGGCGATCACGCGCTGCACGGAGATGCAGGACTGGCCGGCCTGGTAGTTCGAGAAGGTCGCGATACGGGTCGCGGCCCAGTCGAGGTCGGCCTCGGAGGACCAGTCGTCCAGGACGACGGCGGCGGCGTTGCCGCCGAGCTCCAGGGTGCAGTGCTTGTGGGGCACCGACTGCTGGATGGCGTAGCCCACGGTGTCGGAGCCGGTGAAGGAGATGACCGGGAGGCGGTCGTCCTTGACCAGGGCCGGCATCTTGTCGTTGGCGACCGGCAGGACCGACCAGGAGCCGGCCGGGAGGTCGGTCTCGGCGAGCAGCTCGCCGAGGATCAGGCCGGACAGCGGGGTGGCCGGGGCCGGCTTGAGGATGATCGGCGCGCCGACGGCGATGGCCGGGGCCACCTTGTGGGCGCACAGGTTCAGCGGGAAGTTGAACGGCGCGATGCCGAGGACCGGGCCCTTGACGAAGCGGCGGGTCAGGGCCAGGCGGCCGACGCCGCCGGCGTCGGTGTCCAGGCGCTGGGCCTCTCCGCCGTTGAAGCGGCGGGCTTCCTCCGCGGCGAGGCGGAACACGGACACCGCACGGCCGACCTCGCCGCGCGCCCACTTGACGGGCTTGCCGTTCTCGGCGGAGATCAGCTGGGCGATCTCCTCGGTGCGCTCGGCGAGCCGCTTGGACACGTGGTCCAGGGCGGCGGCGCGGACGTGGGCGGGGGTGGCGGAGAACTCCGCCGTCACGGCGTACGCCGCGGCCACGGCCTCTTCGACCTGGGCGTCGGTGGGCACGCTGACGGTGCCGACGAGACGGCCGTCCCACGGGTTGTGGACGTCGAAGCTGTCCTCGCCGGCGGCCTGGCGGCCGGCGAGCCAGAAGGCGTGGGTGGAAGTCATGCGAATCCCGGCCCTTCGGATGTGTGCGGGTCCTTGTCTCCACCACGGTAGGTCTCCGGGCCGCTTTCGCGGCTTGTCCGCCGTGGAGTACCCGGCGGCCGTGCCACGCCGGTTTGTCGCTTTTCCCGCCGCCGGGCCGTGGGAAAGGCACCGCGCCGGGCCCGGTGGGCCGGGCGCGGGTGGGCCGGGCGACCGTCGGTCACGAGGGCGTGGGGGCGGCCTTCAGGGCGAGCCAGAGCTCCATGCGGACGTCCGGGTCGTCCAGGGAGCGCCCGAGGATCTCCTCGACGCGCCGCATCCGGTAGCGCAGGGTGTGCCGGTGCACCCCGAGGTCGGCCGCGGCGGCGTCCCACTGGCCGTGCCGCGAGAGCCAGGCCTGCAGCGAGGCCACGAGGTCGCCGCGGCCCTTCTCGTCGTGCTCGCGCAGCGCGCGCAGCGTGCCGTCCGCGAAGGCGCGCACGGCCTCGTCCGCGAGCAGCGGGAGCACCGATCCGGCGGCCAGGTCCTCGTGCTCGACCAGCGGGCGGCCGCGCCGCCGGGCCACGGCCAGGGCCTGGTCGGCCTGCTTGTACGCGGCCGCGACGCCCGCCGGCCCGGTGGGCGCGGAGAGCCCGATGACCAGCTCGTCCGGCTCGGGCCCGGAGGAGTCCCGGCCGCGCCGCGACTCCAGCGCCTCCGCGTGGTCGGCGCAGGCCTGTACGGCGGCGCCCCCGTCCGCGGCGAGGATCACCAGCCGCTCCGGCTCCGGCACCACGAGCAGCGCCTCCCCGCTGCGGCCGGCCGCGGACTCCGCGGTGTCGGCGAGCAGCGCGAGCCCTTCCGGCTGGGCGGTCCCCGGCAGCGCCGGCTCTGCCACGACCAGCCGGAACGGGGTGTCCAGCAGGGCCCCGTAGAGGTCGCCGGCGACGGTGCGCGCGTGCTCGTCCTCCCCGGCCAGCAGCATCCGCAGCACCGCCGCCCCCAGCCGGGACTCGGCGTCGTGCAGCGACCGCGAGCGCTCGGTGGTGAGGGTCAGCAGGGCCACGGCGGAGTGGACGGCGTACCGCTCGGCGGTGCCGAGGGGGGCCGCGGTGCCCACGGCCAGCGCCCCGCGCGCCCGCCGTCCGGTGCCCAGGGACTGCAGTTCGACGCGGTCCTCGGCGCCGCCGACCACGGCGCTGGCCGGGGCGGGCCGCTCGCGCAGCCGCTCCACGTCGGAGGTGAGCCGGGCGGCGCGGCGCGCGGCCCACTCCGGGGCGGCGGCGACCACCGCGCCGGAGGTGTCGTACAGGGCGGCCCAGCCCTGGACGTGTGCGGCGAGCCGGGCCAGCAGCTCGGCGGGGCCGTCGGCGGAGAGCGCGGCGCGGGTGAGCTCGCGCTGCGCCTCGAAGCCGGCGGTGACGGCGCGGTACTGGTCCGCGGCGAGCGCCGCCGAGACGGCCTTGCTGATGGCGAGGAACGGGGTCCTGCGCGGCACTTCCAGCAGCGGGAGGTCCTCGGTGCGGGCGGCGTCGACCAAGGCCTCGGGGATCTGCTCGTAATTGACGCCGACGGCGAAGCCGATGCCGACGACGCCGGCCGCGGCGAGGCGGCGTACGTAGCGGCGCATCTCCTGCGGGTCCTCGGCGTCCAGCTTCATCGCGGTGATCAGCAGGAGCTCCCCGCCCTCCATGTAAGGGACGGGGTCGGCCAGCTCGCTGACGTGGGCCCAGCGCACGGGGGTGTCGAGGCGGCCCTCCCCCGCCCGGACGCTGAGCTTGAGCGCCGAGTGCTGGACGAGTGAGGCGAGGGTGAGCGGCATCGGTAACAGGGGCCTTAAGGAGGGAAGGAGTGCCGGGAGCGGCAGGAGTGGCGATGACAGCAGGAGCGGCGACGGAGAATTTCGCCTTGCCGTATGAACGGCTCCCCTCGATTCTGCCACCTCGTACGGTTCGGCTCAGCCCGTCCCGCCGGGGCCGCCGAGGCCGACGAGCACCGGAGCAGCCCGTTCCCCCGTGACGGTGGTCAGCGAGACCACGGCGTGGCCGGGCGGCACGGTGTTGGCCAGGGCCGAGGCGGACCAGCGCTCCCGCTCGACCTGGCGCACGGTGACCGCGTCCGTGGTCACGTCCTTGCCGCTGATGAGCTTGCGCACGCCGTGCATCAGCCGCGTCATGGGCCGCTCGGCGTAGACCTGGCGGCTGGTGACGTCGCGGGTCTCGATCAGCTCGGTGCCCCAGGCCTCGGCGAACTGCCGGCCGTCCCAGGTGGTGATCCCGGAGAACGCGATCCGGCAGCCGACCGCCCCGAGCAGCTGGGTGCGCAGCTGCTCGGGTACGTCGTCCAGCGTGCGCAGGGTCAGCAGGACCCCCGCGTGGGCGGAGCGCAGCCGCTGCAGGCCGCGCACGGTCTGCGGGGTCAGCGTGTGCGAGGCGTCGTCGAAGGCGAGGAACGCGAACAGCGAGCGGTCCGCGCGGGCGGTGGCGGAGGCGGTGAACTGCGCCAGCAGGAGCCGGGCCAGCAGCCGCGAGGCGTCCGGGTGGGCCCGCTCGGGAAGGTCGATGCGGACCCGCACGGGGTGTTCGAGGGAGCGCAGGGAGAAGGGGCGGCCGGCGCCGGCGGTGTCGAAGAAGCCGTGGAAGGCGGGCCGGTCCAGGAGCCCGACCCGGTCGGCGAGGACGGGTCCGGGGTCGCCGTGGGTTCCGTACTGCCGCTCGCGGGCGTCGAGTTCGCGCAGCATGGCCTGCTGCCCGGCGGCCTCCAGGACGCGGCGCAGCGCGTCGAGCGGGCCGGGGACCCGGTCGAGGAGCTCGCGCAGCTCGGCCACGGCGGGGAAGCGGCCGTACGCGGCCCGGAACGGCCCGAGGAGCTGGGCGAGGGCGGTCGCGGCCCGGCGGGCGTCGGTGCCGGGGAGGTCGCCGACGAAGGCCTCGGCGAGCAGGGAGGCGGCTTCGTCGGGGTCGGCGGTGCCGCCGTAGAGGTCGAGGTCGTGGACGGACGCGGGATCGCCGGGGCGGACCACGACGTCGTAGCCGTCGTCGGGGCCGAGCCCGGCTCCGGCGGCGCCGACGGCGATCACGGCCGCCTGGCCGGCGAGGGCCTGGAGCGCCAACGACTCCACGACCGGCCGGACCAGAAGGCGCGTCTTGCCGGCGCCGGAGGGCCCGACGGCGAGCACCGAGGTGCCCAGCACCGCGGGCTCCAGGGCGAGGCCGGTCCCGCGCCGCTCGTACGGGTTGGACCCGGCGCCGGTGACGCGGCCGATCCGGACCTGGGAGACGACCAGGTCGTGGGCGGCGGTGCGCACGGGCAGGTCGCGCGCCTTCGACGGGTGCGCGCAGGCCGCCGCGCCGTGGTCCCGGACGGACTGCGCGAAGGCGGCCCGGCGGGAGGGGTCGGCCTGCACCGAGGCGAAGGCCCGCCGGATCCGGGCGTGGTCGACGTCGTTCATGCGCCCGGAGTCCGCCTCGGCGGCGAGCCGGTCGGCGGACTCCTCCAGCCCGGCGGCGCGCAGCTGCGGCCAGGCGGCCGGGTCGTCCGGGCCGCCCGGGACCACGGACCCCGCCGCGGCCGCGGCGGGGGTCCCGGCGGTCGTCCGGGCCGCGCCGAGGAGGCGGGCCCAGCCGCCGAGGCGGGCGAAGACGAAGAGGACGGGGAGGTAGATGACGGCGTAGAGGGCGTAGGTGATCACCGAGCCGGCGAAGCCGCCGAGCTCCTGGTAGGGCAGGTGGCCGAAGGCGAGCGGGTAGACCGGCAGCACCTCGTTCTCGATCAGCGCCACGACCACCAGGACCCCGGCCGCCGCGGCCAGTGCCCGGGGCCAGGGGCCGCGGGCGCCGACGTGCTCGTCGAAGGCGGCCCGCCAGCGGCCGAGCCGGGCGAAGAAGAGGAACATGCCGACCGAGATCAGCAGTTCGTAGAGCTCCAGGGCGGCCTGGCCGCGGTGGTCCACCGGCCGGGGCTCGTAGTCCCCGGTCCACCAGCTCTGCGGGGTGAAGAAGTGCAGGGGCGCGCCGACGAACGGCAGGCCGCCCTCGAGGAAGAGCCGCCAGCAGACGAAGCCGACGAGGAAGGCGATCACGACCCGGACCAAGACGGACCGGCCGGTGCCCTCGGGCTTCTTCGCGGCCGGGACGTAGCCGTGGCGCCAGATGCCGGGCCCTGCTTCGGGCCGGGGGACGCGCAGCCAGGCGGTGAGCGCGGAGCCGGGCGTTGCGGCGGCGGCTCCGGGCGTGCTCTTCCCGGCGCTCCGGTCGGCGGCCGCAGGCGCGCCGGGTGCACGGTCGGGCGGCGGCGGGGCCGTGGCCGGGCGCGGCGGATGCGGCGGCAGCGCCGGGGGCGGCCCGGCGGGGCGGGGCACCTGCGCCCCGGCGGCGTCCGCGCCGGGCGGTGCCCCCTGCCCGCCCTGGCTGTGCCCGTACGTGCCCTCGCGCTCCATGAAACCCCTGCCCCCTGCCCGTGCCTGCCCTGCGTCGCTCAATGTAGTTGCCCGGACGCGCCTGCGGGCGGGTACCGGCGCGTACCCGCGTGCGGCGTCGCAGGGCCCACAAGACAGGCGCGGGTCCTTCCTATGGCCGTCACGGACAAGGACACGCGCAGATCACTCCCGAACGGAGCATGCCGTCCCCCCTCCGACGGGCCTAGCCTGCGGACAAAGACACAAGTGCGTCCGAAAACACCCCCCAGGAGCCCTCCATGACTGCTGTACCGCAGGAGCGCAAGCTCGTCACCGCGATCCCCGGCCCCAAGTCGCAGGAGCTGCAGGCCCGCCGCCTCGACGCGGTCGCCGGTGGCGTGGGCTCCGTGCTCCCCGTCTTCACGCAGCGCCTCGACGGCGGCATCCTCGAGGACGTCGACGGCAACCGCCTGATCGACTTCGGCTCCGGCATCGCCGTGACCTCGGTCGGCGGCTCCGCCGAGGCCGTCGTGCGCCGCGCCACCGCGCAGCTGGCCGACTTCACCCACACCTGTTTCATGGTCACCCCGTACGAGGGCTACGTGGAGGTCTGCGAGGCGCTGGCCGAGCTGACCCCGGGCGACCACGCCAAGAAGTCGGCCCTGTTCAACTCCGGTGCCGAGGCCGTCGAGAACGCCGTCAAGATCGCGCGTGCGTACACCAAGCGCCAGGCCGTCGTCGTCTTCGACCACGGCTACCACGGCCGCACCAACCTGACGATGGCGCTGACCGCCAAGAACATGCCGTACAAGCACGGCTTCGGTCCGTTCGCCCCCGAGGTCTACCGCGTCCCGGTCGCGTACGGCTACCGCTGGCCCACCGGTGCCGAGAACTGCGGCCCGGAGGCCGCCGCCCAGGCGATCGACCAGATCACCAAGCAGATCGGCGCCGAGAACGTCGCCGCGATCATCATCGAGCCGGTCCTCGGCGAGGGCGGCTTCATCGAGCCGGCCAAGGGCTTCCTGCCGGCGATCGTGAAGTTCGCCAACGACAACGGCATCGTCTTCGTCGCGGACGAGATCCAGTCCGGCTTCTGCCGCACCGGCCAGTGGTTCGCCTGCGAGGACGAGGGCATCGTCCCGGACCTGATCACCACCGCCAAGGGCATCGCCGGCGGTCTGCCGCTGGCCGCCGTGACCGGCCGCGCCGAGATCATGGACGCCCCGCACGCGGGCGGCCTGGGCGGCACCTACGGCGGCAACCCGGTGGCCTGCGCCGGTGCGCTCGGCTCCATCGAGACGATGAAGGAGCTCGACCTCAACGCCAAGGCGAAGAAGATCGAGTCCGTCATGAAGTCGCGCCTGTCCGCGATGCAGGAGAAGTACGAGATCATCGGCGACATCCGCGGCCGCGGCGCCATGATCGCCATCGAGCTGGTCAAGGACCCGGAGTCCAAGACCCCGAACCCGGAGGCGGCCGGCGCGCTGGCCAAGGCCTGCCACGCCGAGGGCCTGATCGTCCTCACCTGCGGCACCTACGGCAACGTGCTCCGCTTCCTCCCGCCGATCGTCATCGGCGAGGACCTGCTGAACGAGGGCCTGGACATCATCGAGGCCGCGTTCGCGGGCATCTGAGCGAACATCCGAACACGCGTCCCGGTCGCTACCACCGGTAACGGGCGGGCGCTGTGAAGAAGATGTGGGGGGCCGATGGCAGGACCGCGTTCCTGCTGTCGGTCCCCCTTTCGCTGCCGTACGGTTTCTGCAGATGAGTGAGACACCCCGCTCCCGGGAAACCGGGGGCGACACCGGTACCGGGCTTCCCCAGCGCCGCACCGGGCCTGCGTTCGCGCACTCTCCTCACCGATCGGACGGCCGGACGCCCCAAACCCCCCGGGGCGCACGGCAACCCGATCCGGGCGGCCGTCCCGGAACCATCCCCCCTGTTCCGGGACGGCCGGCCACTCCCCTCCTCCTTCTCTTCCTCCTCCCCCTGGTGGGGCTCGCCCTGACGACCTGGCAGGTCCTGGTCTCGGGCCCGCTGCTCACCCCGGACGAGCACCTCAGCCGCGCCCTGGTCCGCGCCGTGCCCGACGCGGTCACCGAGCGCCTCTCCGACCTCGGCAACATCGAGGCCGCCGTCCCGGTCCTGGCGCTGGCGGCCCTGTACGCCGCCCGGCGCGGCAACCGCCTCGGCGCCCTCGCCGCGGCCCTGGCCATGGCCCTGGTCCCGGCCTTCGTGGTCCCGCTCAAGGAGTGGACCGCCCGCCCCGGGCCGCTGGAGCCGTGGGCCGCCGGCTACTTCCCCTCCGGCCACACCGCCACCGCGGCCGTCGCGTACATCGGCGCCGCGCTGCTGCTGCGCCCGTACACCCGCCGCCCGTGGCCGGTGGCCGTCGCGTCGGCCCTGACGGCGGCGACGGCCTGCGGCCTGATCCTGCGCGGCTGGCACTGGCCGCTGGACGTCCTGGCCAGCCTGCTGCTGTGCCTGCCGCTGCTGTGCGGCGTCGGCCTGGCCGTACGACGGGGTGTCAGACCCCCCGCCTAGCCTGTCGTCCGATCTCGGACTCGACCTACGGAAGGCGGCGCGCCTTGGGTGCCAGCAACTGGAGCTACGTGACGCAGTACGCGGGCACCGTCGGCGATTCGCTGGCGGCCCTGCAGGCGCGGGTGTTCGCCGAGGAGTTCGGCGAGGGCGGGGACTACCCGGATCTCGCAGCGCTGTGGGCCGACCACGAGTTCATGGGGACGCAGGGCACGCACACGGTCCTCGACGTCGTGCGGGTGCGGCGCGATCCGGTACCGCGGTACGGGAGCGTGCACCCCCTCGGCGGCGACCGGCTCCTGCACCACTTCGGCACGCGCCGGCCGACCGTGGCGCAGTACGAGGAGGCGGTGGCCCGCTCGGAGCGGGCCGTGAGCCACGAGGAGTACGAGCGCAGCCTGATGGGCGAGGTCTCGCTGACGGGGAGCGGCCTGTACGTCCTGCTGTTCGACGGCGGTCCCGGCACCGGTCTGCTCGGCGAGCCGACCCACGTGGGCTTCCACGGCTGCTCCGGCGACTAGGGCCTGTCCGGCGGCGGGCCGGTCCGGTCAGGGCTTGCGGCCCCGCTCCCCCGCGGACCGCTCCGCCCGGGAGGCGGCCGCCTCGTGCATCGCGAGCTCCAGCACCGCCGGGTCGGTGAGGGTGCCGCGCCCGTCCGGCGCCACCAGCCGGCGGACCGAGCACCTCGCCCGGCCGGGGTACGGGACCGCGATCCAGCTCCCGCGCCCCGCGCCCCGTACGCCGGTGCCGATCCAGTGCGCGGCCGTGCCCGCCGGGACGAAGAAGCCCCGCCGGGCGTCGCCGGAGCGGGCGAGCACCGGACCGGGCCGGGCGGACAGCAGCTTCAGGACGGCGAGGGTGGAGCGTCCCAGATCCCCCGGCAGGATCAGCACGTCCCAGTGCCGGCCGGCGGGGAGCAGGACGACCCCAGGGGGTTGCGCTCCCACTCTCAGCGGCAGGCGCGGGGATGCTGACCTGCCGGGCCGCCGTTCGGCCGGCCGGACACGGCCGGCCGGTCAGCTGTCGAAGCCCAGGCCGAACTTGTCCAGCGTCTTCAGCCACAGGTTGCGGCGGCCGCCGCGCGCGTCGGCGCGGGCCAGCGACCACTTGGTGAGGGTGATGCCGGTCCAGGCGAACGGCTCGGGCGGGAACGGCATCGGCCGGGACTTCACCATCTGCAGCTCCGTCCGCTCCGTGCGCGCCCCGTCCAGCAGGTCGAGCATCACGTCGGCGCCGAAGCGGGTGGCCCCGACGCCGAGCCCGGTGTAGCCGGCGGCGTACGCCACCCTGCCGGAGTGCGCGGTGCCGAAGAAGGCGGAGAAGCGCGAGCAGGTGTCGATGGCGCCGCCCCAGGCGTGGCTGAAGTTGATGCCCTCCAGCTGCGGGAACGCGGTGAAGAAGTGCTGGGCGAGCTTGAGGTAGGTCTCGGGGCGGTGGTCGTACTCGGAGTCGAGCCGGCCCTTGTAGGGGTAGATGGCGTCGTAGCCGCCCCACAGGATCCGGTTCTCCGGGGTGATGCGGAAGTAGTGGAACTGGTTGGCGCTGTCGCCCATGCCCTGGCGGCCCTGCCAGCCGATGGCCTTCAGCTGCTCGGTGGTCAGCGGCTCCGTCATCAGCGCGTAGTCGTAGACGGGGACGGTGAAGGGGCGGATCCGCTTGACCAGCGAGGGGAAGATGTTGGTGCCGAGGGCCACCCGCCGGGCGAAGATCCGTCCGTAGGGGGTGCGTACGGCCATCCCCGCGCCCGAGGAGGCCAGCGACAGGCCCCGGGTGTTCTCGTAGATCCGCACCCCGAGGCCGAGGCAGGCCTGTTTCAGGCCCCAGGCCAGCTTGGCCGGGTTGAGCATGGCCACGCCGTCGGTGTCCCACAGGCCGGCGAGGAACGTCGGCGAGTCGACCTCGGCGCGCAGTTCGTCGCGGTCCAGCCAGCGCATTCCGCCGGCGAGGCCCAGCCTCTCGGCCTCCTCGTGCAGCTCGCGCAGCTCCTCGACCTGGTGCGGCTCCGTGGCCACATCGATCTCGCCGGTGCGCTCGAAGTCGCAGTCGATGCCGTAGCGGGCGACGGCCGCCTCGATCTCGTCGAGATTGCGCGCGCCGAGCTCCTCCAGCTTGGCGAGCTCGCCGGGCCAGCGGGCCAGGCCGTTGGCGAAGCCGTGGGTGAGGGAGGCGGCGCAGAAGCCGCCGTTGCGGCCGGAGGCGGCCCAGCCCGCCTCCTTCGACTCGATCAGGACGACGTCCCGGGCGGGGTCGCGCTCCTTGGCGATGAGCGCGGTCCACAGCCCGCTGTAGCCTCCGCCGATGACCAGCAGGTCGCAGGCCTCGTCGGAGGTCAGGGCCGGCTGCGGGTCGGGGCGGCCGGGGTCGTCCAGCCAGTACGAGACCGGCAGTGCTTCGGAAAGGGATTTCGCAACGCTTCGCATGGCGACTGGGGCCATGTCTTCCAACTCCCTACAGAGTTACTTGGGCTGTGCGTTCTTGCGGCGGTTGCCGACGATCTGGCCGGCGAGGACCACCAGCACCGCGATGACGAACATCGCCGTGCCGATGACGTTGATCTGCACGGGCGTACCGCGCTGGGCCGATCCCCACACGAACATGGGGAAGGTGACGGTGTTGCCCGAGTTGAAGTTCGTGATGATGAAGTCGTCGAAGGAGAGCGCGAAGGACAGCAGGGCGCCCGCCGCGATGCCCGGCGCGGCGATCGGCAGGGTGACCCGCAGGAAGGTCTGCACCGGGCCGGCGTAGAGGTCGCGGGCGGCTTCCTCCAGGCGCGGGTCCATCGACAGCAGGCGCGCCTTGACGGCGGCGACGACGAAGCTGAGGCAGAACATGACGTGGGCGATCAGGATCGTCCAGAAGCCCAGCTCGATGCCCATGTTGAGGAACAGGGCCAGCAGCGAGGCCGCCATCACGATCTCCGGCATCGCCATCGGCATGAAGATCAGCGAGTTGACCGCGCCGCGCGCCCGGAACCGGTAGCGGACCAGGGCGAAGGCGATGGCCGTGCCCAGCGCGGTGGCGCCGAGGGTGGCCCACAGGGCGATCTGGAGCGACAGGGACAGGGAGCCGCACAGGTCGGCGACCCCGCACGGGTCCTTCCAGGCGTCGAGGGAGAACTCCTGCCAGGCGTAGTTGAAGCGCCCGGTGGGGTTGTTGAAGGAGAAGACGGTCACGATGACGTTCGGCAGGATCAGGTACGCGAGCGTCAGCAGGCCGAGGATCACCACGAGGTTGCGGCGGAGCCACTTCATCAGACCAGGTCCTCCGTTCCCGCTCGGCGGATGTAGATCGTGACCATGACCAGGACGACGGCCATGAGGATGAACGACAGCGCGGCGGCCGTCGGGTAGTCGAGGATCCGCAGGTACTGCGACTGGATGACGTTGCCGATCATCCGGGTGTCGGTCGAGCCGAGCAGCTCGGCGTTGACGTAGTCGCCGCTCGCCGGGATGAAGGTGAGCAGGGTCCCGGAGACCACGCCCGGCATGGACAGCGGGAAGGTGACCTTGCGGAAGGTGGTGGCGGGGCGGGCGTACAGGTCCCCGGCGGCCTCGTGCAGGCGGGTGTCAATGCGCTCCAGCGAGGTGTAGAGCGGCAGGATCATGAAGGGGAGGAAGTTGTACGTCAGACCGCAGACCACGGCGAGCGGCGTGGCCAGCACCCGGTCGCCCTGGGTGACGCCGAGCCAGCTCGTGACGTCCAGGAAGCCGATCTTGTTGAGGACGGCGACGACGGGTCCGCCGTCGGCCAGGATCGTCTTCCAGGCCAGGGTGCGGATCAGGAAGCTGGTGAAGAACGGGGCGATCACGAGCACCAGCAGCACGTTGCGCCAGCGGCCCGCCCGGAAGGCGATCAGGTAGGCCAGCGGGTAGCCGAGCAGCAGGCACAGCACGGTCGCGGTGCCTGCGTACGCCAGGGAGCGCAGGAACTGCGGGTAGTACTCGAGGAAGGCGTCCCAGTAGGTCCCGAAGTGCCAGGTGACCTCGAAGCCCTTTTCGAGGGAGCCGGTCTGCACCGAGGTGGACGCCTGGTAGACCATCGGCAGCACGAAGAAGACCAGCAGCCACAGGATGCCGGGCAGCAGCAGCCAGTACGGGACCAGGCGCTTGCGCAGCGAGGGCCGGTGGGCCGGGGGTTCGGCGGGGGCGGAGGCCTCGGGCGGGGCCGCGGTGGCGGTCATGCGCCCTCCTCGACCGTCTCGATGCCCGCGTCGATGTCCTGGGCGGCGTCCAGTCCGAAGGTGTGCTCCGGGTTCCAGTGCAGGACGACCTCGGCGCCGGGGGTCAGGCGGGCGTCGCGCTCGATGTTCTGGACGTACACCTCCAGCTCGGGGCAGACGGGGCTGTCGACGACGAACTGGGTGGAGACGCCGATGAAGGAGGAGTTGGCGATCCTGCCCGTGACCGTGTTGCGGCCGACCGCGATGGTGTCCCGCTCGGCCGCGGGGACCAGGGAGATCTTCTCGGGGCGCACCCCGACCAGCAGCTTCCCGCCCGCCTTCGGGGTGGTGGAACATCGGGCCGCGGGCAGCCGGAGCCGGGTGCCGGCCGAGCTGACGGCGACGTCGCCGCCGCCGGCCTCCAGGACCTCGGCCTCGATGAGGTTCGAGGTGCCGAGGAAGTTGGCGACGAAGGTGGTGCGCGGGTTCTCGTACAGCTCGCCGGGCGCGCCCAGCTGTTCGACGCGGCCGCCGTTCATCACCGCGACCGTGTCGGCCATGGTCATGGCCTCCTCCTGGTCGTGCGTGACGTGCACGAAGGTGATGCCGACCTCGGTCTGGATCCGCTTGAGCTCCAGCTGCATCTGGCGGCGCAGCTTGAGGTCGAGGGCGCCGAGCGGCTCGTCGAGCAGGAGCACCTGGGGGTGGTTGATGAGCGCACGGGCGACGGCGACGCGCTGCTGCTGGCCGCCGGAGAGCTGGTGCGGCTTGCGCTGGGAGAACTGGCCGAGCTCGACGAGTTCGAGCATCTCCTCGACCTGCTTCTTGACGGACTTGATGCCGCGGCGGCGCAGGCCGAAGGCCACGTTCTCGTAGATGCTCAGGTGCGGGAAGAGGGCGTAGCTCTGGAAGACCGTGTTCACGGGGCGCTTGTACGGCGGCAGCTGGGTGACGTCGCGGTCGCCGAGGTGGACCGTGCCGGTGGAGGGCTCCTCCAGGCCGGCGATCATGCGCAGGGTGGTGGTCTTGCCGCAGCCCGAGGCGCCGAGCAGGGCGAAGAAGGAGCCCTGCGGAATGGTGAGGTCCAACGGGTGCACGGCGGTGAACGTGCCGTAGTGCTTGCTGATGCCGGCGAGACGGACGTCGCCGCCCGCGGTCTTGTCAGTCATGGGCCTGGAGCCTTCGGTGGTGGTGTGTCGGGGAAGGGTGCGGGGCGCGGGTGCCGCTACGGCGGTCCGTCAGGCTCCGATGAGCTTGGCGAACTTCTCCTCGTAGGCGGTCTCTTCCTCGCTGGTGAGCAGGCGGAAGGCGTGGGCCTTGGCGGCCATCTCCTCGTCCGGAATGATCAAGGGGTTGTCCGCGAGCGCAGGATCGATTTTCTCAAGGTCCTTCTTGACCCCTGCGACGGGGCAGACGTAGCTGATGAAGGCGGCGAGCTGGGCCGCGACAGGGGGCTCGTAGTAGAAGTCGATGAGCTTCTCGGCGTTCGCCTTGTGCCGGGCGTGCGCCGGGACGATCAGGTTGTCGCTGGAGGTGATGTAGCCCGGCGCCGGGATCGCGTACTTGATGTCCGGGTTGCCGGCCTGGAGCTGGATGATGTCGCCGGCCCAGGCGAGGCAGGCCGCGATATCGCCCTTGTCGAGGTCGGAGGTGTAGTCGTTGCCCGTGAAGCGGCGGATCTGCTTGGTGTCCACGCCCTTCTGCAGCCGCCCGATGGCCGCGTCGAAGTCCGCCGTGGTGAAGGTCGCCGGGTCCTTGCCCATGTCGAGCAGGGTCATCCCGACGGTGTCGCGCATCTCGGTGAGGAAGCCGACGCGGCCCTTGAGGGAGGGGTCGTCGAGCAGTTGGGTGACGGAGTCGACCTTCTTGCCGTCCGTGGCCTTGGCGTTGTACGCGATGACGGTGTCGATGCCCGTCCACGGATAGCTGTGGGCGCGCCCCGGGTCCCAGTCGGGGCTGCGGTACTGCGGGATCAGGTTGGCGTAGGCGTGCGGCAGGTTCGAGGGGTCCAGCTTCTGCGCCCAGCCGAGGCGGATGATGCGGGCGGCGAGCCAGTCGGTGACGACGATCAGGTCCCGGCCGGTGTCCTGGCCGGCCGCGAGCTGCGGGCGGATCTTGCCGAAGAACTCGACGTTGTCGTTGATGTCCTCGGTGTACTTGACCTTGATGCCGGTCCGTTTGGTGAACTCCTCCAGCGTCGGGTGGGTCTTCTCGTCGTCGCTGGTGTCCATGTACTCGGTCCAGTTGGAGAAGTTGATCTCCTTCTCCTGTGCCGAGTGGTCGTCGGAGGCCGCCGCCGTGCCCTCCCGCTTGGCGGGCGGGATGCCGCAACTGGACAGGGAGGCGAGGCCGCCGAGGGTGAGCGCGCCGACGCCGGAGGCGCGCAGCAGGGAGCGGCGGGTGAGGGCGCCGCGCCCTTCGGTCAGGCTGCGGCGCATCGCGGCGGCCTGCGCCGCCGAGAGGCGATCGGGCTCGTACTGCTCCATGGGCTGTGCCCTTTCGGGATGGTCGGGCCGCTGGTCACACGGCCCTGCTGCTATCGGTCCCCGAAGATCGTGCGGTGCCAGTCCTTGGCGGCCACCGCCGTGTTGTCGTACATGACGTGCTTGACCTGCGTGTACTCCTCGAAGGAGTAGGCGCTCATGTCCTTTCCGAAGCCGCTCGCCTTGTAGCCCCCGTGGGGCATCTCGCTGATGATCGGAATGTGGTCGTTCACCCAGACGCAGCCCGCCTTGATCTCGCGGGTGGCGCGGTTCGCCCGGTAGACGTCGCGGCTCCAGGCGGAGGCGGCGAGCCCGTAGGGGGTGTCGTTGGCGAGGGCGATGCCCTCGTCGTCGGTGTCGAAGGGCAGGGCGACGAGGACGGGGCCGAAGATCTCGGCCTGTACGACCTCGCTGTCCTGGGCGGCGTCCGCGATGAGGGTGGGCCGGTAGTAGGCGCCCTCGGCGAGCTCGCCGCCCGGGACCTCGCCGCCGGTGACGACGGTGGCGTAGCCGCGGGCCCGCTCGACGAACCCGGCCACGCGGTCGCGCTGCGCGTGGGAGACCAGCGGGCCGAGGTCGGTGGTCGGCTCGAAGGGGTCGCCCAGGCGGACGCCGGCCATCAGCTCGGCGACGCGGGCGGTGAAGGCCTCGTACAGGGGGCGCTGGACGTAGGCGCGGGTGGCGGCCGTGCAGTCCTGGCCGGTGTTGATCAGGGCGGCGGCGACGGCGCCGTGGGCGGCGGCCTCCAGGTCGGCGTCGTCGAAGACGAGGAAGGGGGCCTTGCCTCCGAGCTCCAGGTGGAGCCGCTTGACGGTGGCGGTGGCGATCTCGGCGACGCGCTTGCCGACGGCGGTGGACCCGGTGAAGGAGGTCATCACCACGTCCGGGTGGCCGACGAGGTGCTCGCCGACGTCGCGGCCGGCGCCGGTGACGATGTTGATCACGCCGTCGGGGATGCCCGCCTCCCGGGCCGCCTGGGCGAACATCAGGGAGGTCAGCGGGGTGAGCTCGGCGGGCTTGAGGACGATGGTGTTGCCGGCGGCGACGGCCGGGAGGATCTTCCAGGCGGCCATCTGCAGCGGGTAGTTCCAGGGGGCGATGGAGCCGATGACGCCGAGGGGCTCGCGGCGCACGTAGGAGGTGTGGTCCGCGGAGTACTCGGCGGCGGCCTGGCCCTGGAGGTGGCGGGCGGCGCCCGCGAAGAAGGCGGTGTTGTCGATGGTCCCCGGCACGTCGAACTCGCTGGACAGCTTGATCGGCTTGCCGCACTGCAGCGACTCGGCGTACGCGAGGTCCTCCGCCTGCGCGGCCAGGACGGAGGCCAGCCGGTGCAGGGCGTCCGAGCGCTCGCCGGGGGTGGCCGCGGACCAGGCGGGGAAGGCGCGCCGGGCGGCGGCGACGGCGTCGTCCACGTCGGCGGTGGAGGCGAGCTCGTAGGTGAGCACCTCCTCTCCGGTGGCGGGGTCGACGACGGTGTGCGACCGTCCGGAGGTACCGGGCCTGAGCCGCCCGTCGATGTACTGCGCGCCGTCGGCGAAGCGTTCCCTGACCTGGAAGCGAATACCCATCACGCTCTCACGCTCTCGTGGCTTCAGCTCGAATTGAGTGCCGATCCTGGCAGAGGTGTTCTTCACCGCCAAGTGATTCCGTTGTTGCCTTTTGATTACGCGACGGAATCGGTCGACCATGTGTCCAGACACACTCCAAATCCCGTACGAAGTGTCAGTGGAGACTGTCAGACTCCCGTGCATGGAGAAGATCGACAAGTTGATCGAGCAGGTCAGCCGTGGTGACCGCGTGAAGTTCCTGCCCTTCTGGGGGCACCGGCCGCGTCCGGACGGGACCCTCGGGCCGAGCTGCATGAGCCAGTGGTGGCCCTCTCCCTTCACGGTAAGTGAGGTGCGCTACGACACCGCCGAGCACTGGATGATGGCGGGCAAGGCCCGGCTGTTCGGGGACCCCGAGGCCGAGCGGAAGATCCTGGCGGCCCGGACCCCCGCCGAGGCCAAGAAGGCCGGGCGGCTGGTGCGCGGGTTCGACGAGGCCGTCTGGGAGCGGGAGCGGTTCGGCCTGGTCGTGGAGGGCAGCGTGCACAAGTTCGGCTCGACGCCGGAGCTGCGCGGGTACCTGCTGGGCACCGGGGAGCGGGTGCTGGTGGAGGCGAGCCCCGTGGACCGCATCTGGGGGGTGGGCCTGGCCCCCGACGACGACCGGGTCCTGGACCCCGGCCGCTGGCGGGGCCTGAACCTGCTGGGGTTCGCCCTGATGGAGGCCCGCGAGCGGTTGCGCGCGGCGTAAATGCGTGGCGGGGGCCGGGCCGCCCCGCCTACCGTGGGACTCGTCCAGGTGCGCAGGCGAGACCTACTTCCACTCTTAATGGGGAGGCCGCGGGTTCGAGTCCCGCCACCGGCTTCGGGCCGGTGTAGCTCAGTCGGCAGAGCACCACGTGGTTTCGCCGCCTCGAACTCTGGACACCCACGTCACGCACCTCCCGGTGCGCGGGCTGCGGCTCCTTCTTTTGCAGAGAAACCAGGCCGCCGCCACCTTGATCTCGGGAGGCCGCGTGCGGGATGCCCGGTGCGCAGGCGACGGCTACTTCGGGACCAGGAGGTCGCGGGTTCGAATCCCGCCCGGCCACGGCCGGTGGAGCAGCTCGGAAGCTCGCCTGGCTATATGTGCCGTCTGTCGACTTCGATCTCGGGCATCCCGCACGTCACGCCTCCCCCTTTTGTGCAGGTTTCTACTGGATTCGGGGGGATTCATCATGGCCCGCTTCAACGTGCGCCGCTCCACGGCCGCGCCGTCCGCGCCCGCCTCGCCCGTGCGCTCCACCGGCCGGCGGGCCCGCAACCACCACGGCAGCCCCGGCTTCGCGCGCGACGCCCGCTCCGAGCTGTTCCTGCTGGCCGTGGCCAACTTCGTCGGCCAGCGCACCGCGTACGAGTCCCCCGGCGGCCGGGACGACCGCTTCGCCGCGCTCGTGCGCAGGCTCGCCGTCGAGGACCCCGAGTGGACCGCCGGCCTGCTCGGCTGGCTGCGCGGCGAGGGCAACATGCGCACCGCCTCGCTCGTCGGCGCCGCCGAGTACGTCAAGGCCCGGCTCGACGCCGGAGCCACCGCGGGCCCCTCGAACCGGCAGGTCGTCGACTCGGTCCTGCAGCGCGCCGACGAGCCCGGCGAGCTGCTGGCCTACTGGACGGCCGTGCACGGGCGGGCCGTGCCCAAGCCCGTCAAGCGGGGCGTCGCCGACGCCGTGCGCCGGCTCTACTCCGGCACCTCCCTGCTGAAGTACGACACCGCCTCCAAGGGCTTCCGCTTCGGCGACGTGCTCAACCTCGTGCACGCCTCCCCCGACCCGGCCAAGCCCTGGCAGGGCGAGCTGTTCCGCTACGCCCTCGACCGCCGGCACCACCCGGAGACGGCGGAGGTCCCGGCCGGCAACCGCACCCTGGCCGCCCACGTGGAGCTCATGGCGCTGCCGGTCGAGGAGCGCCGGGCGCAGGTCACCGCGCCGGACGGCGCCGAGCGGCTGGCCGCCGCGGGCATGACCTGGGAGGCGCTGGCCGGGTGGCTGCAGGGGCCGATGGACGCGGCCGCCTGGGAGGCCGTCATCCCGTCGATGGGCCCGATGGCGCTGCTGCGCAACCTGCGCAACTTCGACCAGGCGGGTGTCTCGGACGCCGTGGCCGCGCAGGTGGCAGCCAGGATCAGCGACCCGGAGGCCGTGGCCCGGTCCCGGCAGTTCCCGTTACGCTACCTGGCCGCCTACCAGCACGCGCCGTCGCTGCGCTGGGCGTACCCGCTGGAGCAGGCGCTCGGCCACTCGCTGGCCAACGTGCCGGCCCTGCCGGGCCGCACCCTGGTCCTGGTCGACCGCTCCGGGTCGATGTGGTCCCCGCTGTCGGACCGCTCGCAGCTCAACCGGGCCGACGCGGCGGCCGTCTTCGGCACGGCACTGGCCCTGCGGGCCGAGGAGGCGGACCTGGTCCAGTTCGGCACGGACAGCAAGCAGGTCCCCTACGCGCGGGGCGAGTCGGTCCTGAAGGTGCTGGAGCGGTTCAAGGACCTCGGCGGCACCTACACCGCGGAGGCGGTCCGCAAGCACTACAAGGACCACGACCGGGTCCTGATCGTCACCGACGAGCAGGCCTCGTACGGGTACGGGTACGACCCGACGGCCCTGGTCCCGCAGGAGGTTCCGGTCTACACCTGGAACCTGGCCGGCTACCGGGTGGGCCACGCGCCCTCCGGTTCCGGCAACCGGCACACCTTCGGCGGGCTCGGCGACGCGGCGTTCCGGATGGTGACCCTGATCGAGGACGGCAGCAACGCCCACTGGCCGTGGGCGGCGTAGCCGGAGGTACGGAGGCGTGAAAGCGGCGCAGGGCCGGTCCCGGGCGGTATGCCCCCGGACCGGCCCTGCGCCGTCGCCGTTTTGCCGTCCTGCGGTCAGACCCGCTCGCGCATGCGCGTGTCCGAGTGCGGGGTGTCGTGGCGGAAGTCGCCGTCCCGGTCGAGGATGCCGATGACCCCGATCACCAGGAGGGCGGCGCCCAGCACGATGCCGACCGCGCCCAGGATGATCCCGGCCAGCGCCATCCCGCCGTTGGTGGCCTCGCCGCGCCGGGCCTTGCCGCGGCCGAGGACGCCGAAGACGACCGCCGCGATGCCGAGCGCGACCGCGAGGAAGCTGGTGAAGCAGCCGACCACGGCGATGATGCCGAGGACGAGCGCGGTGACCCCGAAGCCGTTGCGCGGCTGCGCCCCGTACGGGTAGGCGCCGTAGCCCGGGTAGCCGGGGTATCCGTACGCGGGCGGAGCGGGCGCCGGCACCGGGGCCGGCGCGGGGTACGCGTACGCGGGCGGGCCCGGCTGGGCCGGGTACCCGTAGGCGGGTGGCAGCGGCGCGGGCGCAGGCTGCTGCGGGACGGCCCCCGGCTGCGGCCCGGGCGACGGCTGCGGCGCGGCCGCCGAGGGTATGTCGGCCCCCGGCATCCCCGCGATCGTGGGCTGGTCGTGCACGGACGGCGGGCCCGGCACCCCCTGCGCGCCCTGCGGTCCGCCGAACTCGCCCGCCGGCCGCTCCGGCGGCGCCCACGGATCCCTCGGCTCGGGGCTCTGGTCGGTCATGCGTCGCCCCCCTCTCGTACGGTCATGCTATGTGCTGCCGCGGACAGTCCCCGGCCTGCCTACGATGAAGACCGTCCCGTCCGCACCCGTGTTCTTCCGAAAGGCACCTCATGACCGACCTGACCCCCTTCATCGCGGGGCTGCCCAAGGCGGAACTCCACGTGCACCACGTCGGCTCGGCCTCCCCGCGCATCGTGGCCGAACTCGCCGCGCGCCACCCCGACTCGAAGGTCCCCACCGACCCCGAGGCGCTCGCCGACTACTTCACCTTCACGGACTTCGCGCACTTCATCGACGTCTACCTGTCCGTGGTGGACCTGGTGCGCACCCCCGACGACGTGCGCACCCTGACCTTCGAAGTCGCCCGCGACATGGCCCGGCAGAACATCCGCTACGCCGAACTGACCATCACCCCCTACTCCTCCACCCGCCGCGGCATCGACGAAAAGGCCTTCATGGAGGCCATCGAGGACGCCCGCAAGGCCGCCGAGTCCGAGCTCGGCGTCATCCTGCGCTGGTGCTTCGACATCCCCGGCGAGGCCGGCCTGGAGTCCGCGGCCGAGACCGCCCGCCTGGCCGTCGACCTGCGCCCGGAGGGCCTGGTCTCCTTCGGCCTCGGCGGCCCCGAGATCGGCGTCCCGCGCCCGCAGTTCAAGCCGTACTTCGACGCCGCCCGGGCCGTCGGCCTGCACAGCGTGCCGCACGCCGGCGAGACCACCGGGCCGGAGACCGTCTGGGACGCCATCCGCCACCTCGGCGCCGAGCGCATCGGGCACGGCACCAGCTCCACACAGGACCCGGAGCTGCTGGCGTACCTGGCCGAGCACCGCATCGCCCTGGAGGTCTGCCCGACCTCCAACATCGCCACCCGCGCCGTGACCGACCTCGACCGGCACCCCATCAAGGAGATGGTGCAGGCCGGCGTGCTCGTCACCATCAACAGCGACGACCCGCCGATGTTCGGCACCGACCTCAACAAGGAGTACGCCGTGGCCGCCCGGCTCCTCGAACTCGACGAGCACGGGCTCGCGGCGCTGGCGAAGAACGCGGTCGAGGCCTCCTTCCTGGACGCGGCGGGCAAGGCGCGGATCACCGAGGAGATCGACACGTACACCGCTGCCTGGCTGGCGCGCTAAAGCCCGTCGACAATGGGTGCCATGCGCACCCTGACGGCCATCGGCCACCGCGGCGATCCCTACCGCTTCCGTGAGAACACGCTGTCCTCCATCCGCTCCGCCTTCGCACGCGGGGCGGACGCGGTCGAGATCGACGTACGGCTGACCCGGGACGGGGAGCCGGTCCTCCTGCACGACGAGACGCTCGAACGGCTGTGGGGCCATGACGTGCGGCTGGACGCCGTCACGGCCCCGCAGCTGAGGGAGTTGACGGACGGCGGCGTCCCGACGCTGCGCGAGGCGCTGGCGGCGGCCGGAGAGGGCCGGGTGATGGTCGACCTGCCGGGCGCGACGTACGAGGCGGTGCGGAAGGTCGTCGGACAGGTCCGCGAGTACGGGGCCCGCGACCGCACTTCGTACTGCGCGGGCCCGAACACCATGCTGGAGGTGCGGGCCGCCGACCCGGACGCGGAGATCGCGCTGACCTGGACGACGCTGTCGCCGCCGCGCCGGGTGCTGATCGACGCGGTGTCACCGACCTGGCTCAACTACCGCTTCGGGCTGGTCGGTCCGGAGCTGGTGGACGCCCTGCACCGCGACGGGCTGCTGGTGTCGGCCTGGACCCCCGACACCAAGCGGTCGATGCGCAGGGTGGTCCGGGCCGGGGTGGACGCCGTCACCACCAACCGCCTGGACGCCTTGGCCGCGGTACGGGCCGACCTCGGCCGGTGACGGTCAGAGTCCGACGATGGCGTTCCAGCGGGCGGCGAGGGAGCGGCGTTCGGCCGAGGAGATGTCGCGGGCCACGGCCAGGCGGGCCCGCATCTGCTCGTCGGGGAAGATCAGCGGGTTCTCGGCCAGCGCGGCGGTCTCCTTGTCCTGCGAGCGGGCGAGCACCTCGCGTGCGGCCGGCACGGGGCAGACGTAGTTGACGGCGGCGGCGAGCTCGGCGGCCACCTCGGGCGCGTAGTAGTGGTCGATCAGCGCCTCGGCGTTGGCCTTGTGACGGGCCAGGTTGGGCACGAGCATGCTCTCCGCCCACAGTTCGGCGCCCTCCTCGGGGACGACGAACTCGATGTCGGGGTTGTCGGCCTTGAGCTGGATGGCGTCGCCCGAGTAGGCCTGGCAGGCCAGGACGTCGCCCTTGCTGAGGTCGGAGGTGTAGTCGTTGCCGGTGAAGCGGCGTATGTGCCTCTTCTTCACCATGCTCTCGACCTGGTCGCACATGCGGTGGAAGTCGGACTCGGTCCACCGGGTGACGTCCACGCCGTTGCCCTGCATCAGCAGGGCAAAGGACTCGTCGAGGCCGGAGAAGAGGGTGACCTTGCCCGCCAGGCCCGGGTGCCACAGGTCCCGTACGGACTTGATCTCCCGGCCCAGCGCCTTGCGGTTGTAGGCGATTCCGGTGATGCCCGACTGCCACGGGACGGTGTGCAGCCGGCCCCGGTCGAAGGCGGGGGCGCGCAGCTGCGGGTCGAGGTGTGCGGCCACGTTGGGCTGCCGGGCGCGGTCCAGCGTCTGGGCCCAGCCCAGGTGGACGAAGCGGGCGGCCATCCAGTCGCTGACCACCACGATGTCGTGGCCGGTGTCCTGGTGGTTCATCAGGGCCGGGCTGACCTTGCCGAAGAACTCGTCGTTGTCGTTGACCTCCTCGCTGTAGCGGACCTCGATGCCGGTCCGCTCGGTGAAGGCCTCCAGGGTGGGGCGGCGCTCCTCGTCGTTGTCGTCGGTGTCGATGTAGAGCGGCCAGTTGGAGAAGGTCAGGGTCCGCTCGCGGTCGGAGCGGTCCGGGCCTCCCCGCCGGTTCTCGGCCACGTAGGCGGCGGGCACGCCGCAGCCGGTGAGGGCCGCGAGCAGTCCGGCGGCACCGAGGCCGCGCAGCGTCGCGCGGCGGGAGAAGGCGGGTTCAGGCATGGGGAAAGCCTCGGGGAACGCGAAGAGGGCGGGCAATAGACACATTGTCCACTGCCCGCCCCCTCAGGGTCCTGCGGTGATCGATGCGACCGCCGTGACGGCAGGTCAGGCGTTGAGCGAGGTCATCACGTGCTTGATGCGGGTGTAGTCCTCGAAGCCGTAGGCGGAGAGGTCCTTGCCGTAGCCGGACTTCTTGAAGCCGCCGTGGGGCATCTCGGCGACGAGCGGGATGTGGGTGTTGATCCACACGCAGCCGAAGTCGAGGTGCTTGGACATGCGCATCGCACGGGCGTGGTCCTTGGTCCACACGGAGGAGGCGAGGGCGTACTCGACGCCGTTCGCGTACTCCAGGGCCTGGGCCTCGTCGGCGAAGGACTGGACGGTGATGACGGGGCCGAAGACCTCGTTCTGGATGATCTCGTCGTCCTGCTTCAGGCCCGAGACCACGGTGGGGGCGTAGAAGTAGCCCTTCTCGCCGACCTGGTGGCCGCCCGCCTCGACCTTGGCGTGGGCGGGGAGGCGCTCGATGAAGCCCGCGACCTGCTTGAGCTGGTTGGGGTTGTTCAGCGGGCCGTAGAGCACGTCCTCGTCGTCCGGCTGACCCGTCTTGGTGTCGGCCGCGGCCTTGGCGAGCGCGGCGACGAACTCGTCGTGGATGGACTGGTGCACGAGCACGCGGGTGGCGGCCGTACAGTCCTGGCCGGCGTTGAAGTAGCCGGCGACGGCGATGTCCTCGACGGCCTTGGCGATGTCGGCGTCCTCGAAGACGACGACCGGGGCCTTGCCGCCGAGCTCCAGGTGGACGCGCTTGACGTCCTTCGAGGCGCTCTCGGCGACCTGCATGCCGGCGCGCACCGAGCCGGTGATGGAGGCCATCGCCGGGGTGGAGTGCTCGACCATGGCCTTGCCGGTCTCGCGGTCGCCGCAGACGACGTTGAAGACGCCCTTGGGCAGGATGGAGTCGATGATCTCGGCCATCAGGACGGTGGAGGCCGGGGTGGTGTCCGAGGGCTTGAGCACCACGGTGTTGCCCGCGGCGATGGCCGGGGCGAACTTCCACACGGCCATCATCATCGGGTAGTTCCACGGCGCGACCTGGGCGCAGACGCCCACGGGCTCGCGGCGGATGATCGAGGTCATCCCGTCCATGTACTCGCCGGCCGAGCGGCCCTCGAGCAGGCGGGCCGCGCCCGCGAAGAAGCGGATCTGGTCCACCATCGGCGGCAGCTCCTCGCTGGCCGTCAGGCCCAGCGGCTTGCCGGTGTTCTCCGACTCGGCGGCCACGAGCTCGTCCGCCCGCGCCTCGAAGGCGTCGGCGATCTTGAGCAGGGCCTTCTGGCGCTCGGAGGGCGTGGTGTCGCGCCAGCCCGGGAAGGCGGCCGCGGCCGCGGCCATGGCCGCGTCGACATCGGCCTGGCCGGAGAGCGGGGCCGTGGCGTACACCTCGCCGGTGGCGGGGTTGACCACCTCGGTGGTCCGCCCGTCGGCGGCGTCCTTGAACTCTCCGCCGATGTAATTGCGCAGACGACGCAGTTCGGTGGTCACTACACCCACACTCCTGATCACATGTCCAACGATTGAGACGAGCCCCAAGCCTAGCCCCTCGGCGGACGCTTTCGACAGGGCCACATGCCGCCAACTACGAAATCAGCAAGATCGGCGACTCCAAACAACGGATTTCATCGATTCCGTCTTGCGGAACAGACGACTCCTCGTGCACAGTGAGGTCGTGGTCAGTCGAAGCGCAGATTCCCGGAACAGACAACCGTCCCCTTCGGTCGATGCTGTGTCCCTGGCGATCATCGAGCAACTGCAGGAGGACGGCCGCCGTCCCTACGCAGCCATCGGCAAGGCCGTGGGCCTGTCGGAGGCGGCCGTGCGCCAGCGCGTGCAGAAGCTGCTCGACCAGGGCGTCATGCAGATCGTCGCCGTCACCGACCCCCTCACCGTCGGTCTTCGGCGCCAGGCCATGGTCGGCATCAACGTCGAGGGCGACGTCGATCCGGTGGCCGAAGCACTGGCCCAGATGGCCGAGTGCGAGTACGTGGTGATGACCGCGGGCTCGTTCGACCTGATCGTCGAGATCGTCTGCGAGGACGACGACCACTTGCTGGAGACGATCAACAAGAGGATCCGCGCGCTCCCCGGCGTGCGATCAACCGAAAGCTTCGTTTACCTGAAGCTGAAGAAGCAGACCTACATGTGGGGAACTCGATAGCCCGTGAGCCAAGACCTCTCCAAAACCGCGTATGACCACCTGTGGATGCACTTCACCCGCATGTCGTCGTACGAGAACTCCCCCGTGCCGACCATCGTCCGCGGTGAGGGCACGTACATCTTCGACGACAAGGGCAAGCGCTACCTCGACGGTCTCGCCGGACTGTTCGTGGTCAACGCCGGTCACGGCCGCAAGGAGCTCGCCGAGGTCGCCTACAAGCAGGCCCAGGAGCTCGCGTTCTTCCCCGTGTGGTCGTACGCGCACCCCAAGGCCGTGGAACTCGCCGAGCGCCTCGCCGACTACGCGCCCGGCGACCTGAACAAGGTCTTCTTCACCACGGGCGGCGGCGAGGCTGTCGAAACCGCCTGGAAGCTCGCCAAGCAGTACTACAAGCTGCAGGGCAAGCCCACCAAGTACAAGGTGATCTCCCGCGCGGTCGCCTACCACGGCACCCCGCAGGGCGCGCTGTCCATCACCGGCCTGCCGGCCCTGAAGGCCCCCTTCGAGCCGCTGGTCCCGGGTGCGCACAAGGTGCCCAACACCAACATCTACCGTGCCCCGATCCACGGCGACGACCCCGAGGCCTTCGGCCGCTGGTGCGCCGACCAGATCGAGCAGCAGATCCTCTTCGAGGGCGCCGACACCGTCGCCGCCGTCTTCCTGGAGCCGGTGCAGAACGCCGGCGGCTGCTTCCCGCCGCCGCCCGGGTACTTCCAGCGGGTCCGCGAGATCTGCGACGAGTACGACGTGCTGCTCGTCTCCGACGAGACCATCTGCGCCTTCGGCCGCCTCGGCACGATGTTCGCCTGTGACAAGTTCGGCTACATCCCGGACATGATCACCTGTGCCAAGGGCATGACCTCGGGCTACTCCCCGATCGGTGCCTGCATCGTGTCGGACCGCGTCGCCGAGCCCTTCTACAAGGGCGCCAACACCTTCCTGCACGGCTACACCTTCGGCGGCCACCCCGTGTCCTCCGCGGTGGCCATCGCCAACCTCGACATCTTCGACAAGGAAGGCCTCAACCAGCACGTGCTGGACAACGAGTCCGCCTTCCTGAAGACGCTGCAGAAGCTGCACGACCTGCCGATCGTCGGCGACGTCCGCGGCAACGGCTACTTCTACGGCATCGAGCTCGTCAAGGACAAGGTCACCAAGGAGTCCTTCACGGACGAGGAGACCGAGCGCGTGCTCTACGGCTTCCTGTCCAAGGCGCTCTTCGACAACGGCCTGTACTGCCGGGCCGACGACCGCGGCGACCCGGTCATCCAGCTGGCCCCGCCGCTCACCGCCGACCAGGGCACCTTCGACGAGATCGAAGGCATCCTGCGCTCGGTGCTCACCGAGGCGTGGACCAAGCTGTAGGACGAAGCCGCAGGGCCGGCCCGCAGGGGCCCGGCTTTACACGGGCCCGGCTGCACATAGGCCCGATGACACGGCCCGGACCCCCGTTCGAGTGAGAACGGGAAGGTCCGGGCCGTGTGCTGTCACCGTCCGGGACGTTCATCTCTTTACATCTCAGTGCGGGCGCCAGTGACCGAAGCGGCTCCGCTTCGTTCCCCCGGACGGAGGTGTACGCCATGGTGGCTCCACCGGACAACGCCCCACCGGACAATGACGTCCTGTGGGCACGGTCCGTTCACTACTCCCACTGGGATTCCGCCCGGACGAAGTCCCAGGGGGGCTCGCCCGGCCTCATCGGGGTCTCGATCAGCGTCCGCCAGGGCGAGATCCTCGCCGTGACCGGCCCGCGCGGCAGCGGCAAGACCACCCTGCTGAAATGCCTGGCAGGCCGGCTCGTTCCCGAGCAGGGCGAGGTCTGGTTCAACAGCGTCCCCGTCCACACCATGGGCACCACCGCCCGCGAGCAGCTGCGCCGCGAGCGGTTCGGCTGGATCGGCCCCGAGCCGGCCCTGCTGCCCGAGCTGACCGCGTGGGAGAACGCGGCCCTGCCCCTGCTCCTCTCGGGCGCCTCCCACCGCACCGCCAAACACGCCGCCCGCGCCTGGCTGGACCGCCTCGACATCGGCGGCCTCGCCCGCAAGCGCCCCCGCGGGCTCACCCGTGCCGAGGCCCAGCGCATCGCCCTCGCCCGCGCCCTGGTCAACGAGCCCGCGGTGATCTTCGCCGACGAGCCCACCGCCCCGCTGCACCGCACCGAGCGCTCCCTGCTCCTGCGCACCCTCACCACCGCGGCCCGCTCCCACGGGATCACCGTGCTGCTGGCCACCCACGAGGAGGACACCGCGGCCGTCGCCGACCGCTGCTTCGCCCTCCTCGACGGCCGTCCCGCCGGGACGGCCGGCACCGTGCCCGGCGGTCCCGGCGACACCCCGGAGGACCAGGCCGCGTGCTCGCTCTCCGCCTAGCCCGCGGCTCCGGCCCGCTGCTGCAGCTGCGCCGGCTGCTGGTCGCCGCCGCCTGCGCCGGCGCCGCCTTCCTGCTGCTCTTCGTCCTGGCCGGAGCCGCCGCCCGGCCTGCCGGATCGTTCCCGCGGCTGCTGTGGGCCCTGGTCCCGCTCGCCGCCGCGGTGCAGTTCGCCGTCGCCGTCGCCCGGACCGACCCCGCGAGCCGGAGCCGCGCCGGGATGGACGCCGTCGGGCTGGGACCCGTACGGCTCGCGCTCGTCGCCGCGGTCTCCACCGGCGTCTGCGGGGCCCTGGGCAGCGCCCTGGCCCTGGCCGCCTTCCTCCACCTGCGCGGCGACCTCGCCGGGCTGCCCTTCGACGGCGCCGGGGCCGGGCTCCTCCACGCCGACCGGCCGCTGCCCCTCGCCGCCGCCCTCACCCTGCTGGCCCTGGTCCCGCTGAGCGCCGCGGCCGCCACGGCCCTCGCCCTGCGCCCGCACACCCCGCCCGCTCCGCAGAACGGGCTGCCCTGGGGCATCGCCCTGACCGCCTGCGGGCTCGCCGTGCAGGCATGGGCCGGGCGCGGCGGCGCCGGGATCCCGGCCGGCTGGGCCCTGACCGCCGCCGGGCTCGCCCTCGCCGGGCCGGGCCTCGCCCACGCCTGCGGGGCCCTGGTCCAGGCCGTCCGCCCCGGCGCCCTGCGGCTGCTGGCCGGGCGGGCCCTGCAGGAAGAGGCGCCCCGGCTGGGCCGGCCCCTCGGAGTGCTGTGCGCGGTGGGTGCGGCCACCCTGACCGCCCTGGCCCTGCCCGGCGGGGGCGCCCTCGGCGCCGGCGGCCCGCTGGGCCCGCTGACCGGTCCGGCCGCCGCCCTGGTCGGCGCCTGCGCCGCCGCCACGCTGCTCGCCTCCGCCGTGGAGGTCCGCCAGGCCCGCACCGCCGCCCGCACGGTCCTGCTCGACCTCGGCGCCCCCGCCGCGGTCCTGCGCACGGCCGCCGGCCTGCGGGCCGCCGCGCTGCTCGCCGGCTGCGTACCGGTCAGCTGGGGTGTGGCGCAGCTGACGTCGCTGGTGCTGACCCGCTGACGCGCGCAGCGCTTAGGGTGGGCCGAATGGTCAACGCAGACATCGAGATCGAGACGCTCGCCGAGTTCGACCGGGTCGTCTCCCGCGGCTCGCTCAGCGGCTACCGCATCCAGTCGGTCAACCTGCTGGACCGCACCTTCGCCCTGCTGTCCGCCGACACCTCCCACGCCGTGTTCCTCGGCTGCCCGATGGAGCCCGACGCGTCCGTCAAGGTCCGCGCGGACGGCGCCCTGGTCTTCCCGCCGGTGCCGGACCTGCCGTTCAACCCCTACCGGGGCCTGCTGTACACGGCCGACGAGCTCTTCGAGGGACTGTCCGCCGGGTACGAGGCCACCCGGGACGCCGAGACCTACGCCTGGTACCAGCAGACCAAGGCCGACGGCGACGTCCTGTCCTCGATGCTGCGCTCCCTCCACGACGACGCCGTCTCCGACGCCCTCGACGAACACCTCGCCGGCGCCCGCGTGGTCGGTGTCATGGGCGGCCACGCACTGGCCCGCGGCGCCGACGGCTACCGGGGCGCCGCCGAGCTGGCCCGGACCCTGGCCCGCTCCGGGCTGACCGTGGCCACCGGCGGCGGTCCCGGAGCCATGGAGGCGGCCAACCTCGGCGCCCACCTGGCCCCGGCCCCCGACGACGCCCTGCCGGAGGCGCTGGAGATGCTGGCCAAGGCCCCGTCCTTCACGCCCTCGGTGTCCGACTGGGCCCGGACGGCGTTCGCCGTCCGGGACCGCTGGCCCGACGGCGGCGACTCGGTGGGCATCCCGACCTGGTTCTACGGGCACGAGCCGCCGAACGCCTTCGCAAGCCACATCGCCAAGTACTTCGCGAACGCCACCCGCGAGGACGGGCTGTTGTCCCGGTCCGATGCGGGCGTGGTGTTCCTGCCGGGCGCGGCGGGCACCGTACAGGAGGTCTTCGACAACGCGACCCCGAACCACTACGCATCGCGCGGCGAGCCGACGCCGATGGTGCTGGTCGGGCGCACGCACTGGACCGAGCACCTGCCCGTGTGGCCGCTGCTGCAGGCCCTGGCCCGCGGCCGGGCCATGGAGTCGCGCATCGCACTGGTGGACTCGGTGGAGGAGGTCCCGGCGGCGCTCGCCGCAATGGGCTGACGGTACGAGGCAACTTCGGGGGCCGTTCTCACGTCTGGCAGAGGTACCGCAAAACCTGCCAGACGTGAACGGAGCGCTCGGTGCTCATAGGCCTGCTGACCGCGATAGCGGCGTCCATCTGCTACGGCACGGGATCCGTCCTGCAAGCCGTCGGCTCGCGCCGCGCGGCCCGTACGACCCCCGCCGAGGCCGGGGTGACCGCACACGGCGGCCCCAACCTGTCGTCCACCGCCAAGGCGGCGATGACGTGGGAGTTCATCCTCGGCACCATCCTCGACTTCGCAGGCTTCGGCCTGGGCGCGCTCGCCGCCCGGCTGCTGCCCCTCTTCCTCTCCCAGACGGTCATCAGCGCCAACCTGGTGATCACGGCGGTGCTCAGCGTGCGGATGCTCGGCATCCGGCTCACCCGCAAGGAGTGGATCTCCATCGGCGTGGTGTGCGCGGCGCTGGTGCTGCTGGCCACGGCCGCCGGGCACGAGGGCGCCCACCACGCCCCGATGTCCACGCACTGGTGGCTGTTCGGCGTGACCCTGCTGATCATCGTCGGCGGCACGGTCGCGGTACGGCTGCTGGGCGCGCGGGCGGCGATCCTCGCGGGTCTGCTGTCGGGCCTGGCCTTCGGCGCGCTCGGCGTCGGCGTGCGGATCCTGAACGGCATCGACCCGTTCGACATCGCCTCGCTGCTCGGCGACCCCGCCCTGTACGCCATCGTGCTGGCCGGCGTCGGCGGCATGTACCTGCACACCGTCGCCCTCCAGATCGGCTCCGTCAACGGCGCCACGGCCGCGCTGGTGGTCGGCGAGACCGTCCTGCCCGGCGCGATCGGAGTGCTCTGGCTGGGCGATGCGTCGCGGCCGGGGCTGGCCTGGCTGGCCGTGCTGGGCTTCGTCCTCGCGGTGGCCGGCGCGGTGGCCGTCGCCTGGTACGGCAACCACGACGGGGCGCAGGACCCCGCCGAGGCCGCGGAGCCGGAGCCGGCCGGGGTCCGCTAGGCGCTCACGGACCCCGCTGCCGGACGGCCGACGCGGGCGGCGGGCTTCCGGGCGGCGCCCTACCGTGAGGGGATGGAGCAGCGTCCCGACCGGGTGGCGCCGGCGGCGTTCACGGCCGGCGCCGTGCTCGCGGGCGGCAATGCGGTCGGGGTGCGGATCTGCCTGCGCGAACTCGACCCGCTGTGGGGCGCCGCCCTCCGGTTCGGGGTGGCGGCGCTGCTGCTGGCCGGCGTCATGGCCGCCCTGCGCCTGCCGCTGCCGCGCGGCCGGGCCCTCGCCGGCGCCGTGGCGTACGGGTTGCTCAACTTCGGCGTCACCTTCGCCCTGACGTACTACGCGCTCGTGGAGATCCACGCCGGGCTCGGGCAGACGCTGCTCGCGCTGGTCCCGCTGGTCACCCTGCTCCTCGCCGTGGTCCAGGGGCAGGAGCGCTTCCGGGCCTCGGCGGCCGCGGGCACCCTGTGCGCCCTGGCCGGGGTCGCGGTGATCTCCCGGGCGCCGCTGCAGGCGTCGGTGCCGCTGCTGTCCTTCGCGGCGCTGCTCGCGAGCGTGCTGTCGTTCGCCGAGGCGGCCGTGCTCGTGCAGCGGATCCCGAGGGTGCACCCGGTGACGATGAACGCGGTCGGGATGGGCGCCGGCACCGCGGCCCTGTTCGCCGCGTCGGCCGCGGCGGGGGACCGCTGGGTGCTGCCCGGGCGCGCCGCGACGTGGTGGGCGCTGCTGTACCTGGTCGTCGCGGGTTCGGTGCTGGTCTTCGTCTTCTACCTGCTGGTGATCCAGCGCTGGGGCGCGGCCCGGGCCGCGTACGCGTTCGTGGCGGTCCCGGTGGTCGCGATCCTCGCCTCGGCCTGGCTCGACGCCGAGCCGCTGACCGCCTCGCTGCTGCTGGGCACCCCGCTCGTCCTGGCCGGGGTGTACCTGGGGGCGCTGCGGGGGAGCAGCCGTTCCCGGGCCCGGCCCCGGCCGGCTAGGCGGACGGGAGGACGACCACCTGGGACGGGGCGAACGTGACGCCGACCCGGTCCCCGGGGGACGGGGCTCCGGCCAGGTCGCACTCGGCCTCCAGCGGCGGTCCCTGCGCCGGGCGGAGCAGCAGGGCGACGTGCGTGCCGCGGAAGGTCCGCGAGAGCACCTCGCACGGCAGGCCGTCCGTGCCGAGCAGGACCCCCGCCGGGCGGATCAGTACCTGCTGGTCGCCCTCCGGGGAGCCGTCGGGCACCGGGACCTTGCCCCAGGCGGTCGCCGCGGCGCCGCCCGAGACGGTGGCCGGGGCCACGTTCTGGAAGCCGAGGAAGCGCGCCACGAACACCGAGGCGGGCCGCTGCCATACCTCCAGCGGCGTACCGGCCTGCGCGATGCGGCCCTCGCGCATCACCACCACCCGGTCGGCGAGGGCGAACGCCTCGCCCTGGTCGTGGGTGACCGCCAGCACCGTGGTGCCCAGCCGGGAGAACAGCTCGCGCAGTTCCACCACGAGGCGCTCGCGCAGCCCCCGGTCCAGCTGTCCCAGCGGCTCGTCCAGCATCAGCAGCCGCGGCGAGGGCGCCAGCGCCCGGGCCAGGGCGACCCGCTGCTGCTCGCCGCCCGACAGGGAGGACACCGAGCGGCGCTGGGCGCCGGGCAGCCCGACCAGCTCCAGCAGCTCCGCGACCCGCGCGGCGTGTGCCGCGCGCGCCCGCGCCCCGCGCCCGGATCCGTCCGCGGAGCCGCGCATGCGCAGGCCGAAGGCCACGTTCCCGGCGACGTCCCGGTGCGGGAAGAGCTGGTGGTCCTGGAACATCAGGCCGACCCCGCGCCGGTGCACGGGCACCCGCGCCTGGTCCGCACCGCCCAGCAGGACCCGGCCGGCCGACACCGGCTGGAGCCCGGCGACGACCCGCAGCAGAGTGGACTTGCCGCTGCCGCTCGGCCCGAGCACGCACACGATCTCGTGCTCGGCGACCTCGAGGTCCACGGAGTCGACGACGGTGCGCTCTCCGAATCGGACCGACACGCCGGCCAGTTCGAGCAACGTCATCAGAACTCTCCCGAGGTCTTGTCGGGGCGCAGCCGCTCCAGCACCAGCAGGGACACCGCGCACACCAGCATCAGAATCGTGCTCAGGGCCATCGCCTGCCCGTAGTTCAGCTCGCCGGCCCGCCCGAGCAGCCGGGCCACGGCCACCGGCAGCGTCGGCCGGTCCGGCCGTGCGATGAAGACGGTCGCGCCGAACTCGCCCAGCGAGACTGCGAAGGCGAAGCCGGCCGCGATCAGCAGGGCCCGCCGCACCAGCGGCAGGTCCACCTCCCGCCAGGCCCGCAGCGGGGACGCGCCGAGCACGGCGGCGGCCTCCCGCAGCCGCGCGTCCACGGCCCGCAGCACCGGCAGCATGGTCCGCACCACGAACGGCACGCCGACCAGCGCCTGTGCCAGCGGCACCAGGATCCACGAGGTCCGCAGGTCCAGCGGCGGCTCGTCCAGGGTGATCAGGAAGCCGAAGCCGACCGTCACCGCGGAGACCCCGAGCGGGAGCATCAGCAGCGCGTCGAAGCCGCGGACGAACCGGCCCCCGCGCCGGGTGAGGGCGGCCGCGGCCAGCCCGCCGATCAGCACGGCGATGGCGGTGGCGGCCAGCGCGTACTGCAGGGAGTTCCAGATCGCCTCCAGCGGCGGGACCAGGAACGTTCCGCCGCCGGCGCCCGCGCTCTGCAGCGCCCGGTAGAAGCCGAACCCGTACCCGCCGGGGGCGTCGAGGGACCGCTCCACCAGGACCCCCAGCGGCAGCACGACCAGCAGCGCCACGCTCAGCAGCACCCCGCCCAGCAGCGCCCACTGCCCGGCGCCGCGCGGCCGGTGCACGGTCCGGGCGGGGTCCACGAGCCGCAGCGCGGTCTCACGCCGGCGCACCGTCCAGGCGTGCACGCCGAGGATCATCAGGACGGCGGCGAACTGCACCATCGTCAGGACGGCGGCCGTGGGCAGGTCCAGCAGCTGTGCGGTCTGCCGGTAGACCTCGACCTCCAGGGTGGCGTACGAGGGCCCGCCGAGGATCTGCACGACGCCGAAGGAGGTGAAGGTGAACAGGAACACCATCAGCGCGGCGGCGGCCACCGCCGGGGCCAGCGCCGGCAGCGTCACGCGCCGCCACGCGGCGAAGCGCCCGGCGCCCAGCACCCGGGCGGCCTCCTCCTGCCGCGGGTCGAGCTGGGCCCACAGCCCGCCGACCGTGCGGACGACGACCGCGTAGTTGAAGAAGACGTGGGCGAGGAGGATCGCCCAGACCGTGGTGTCCAGCCGGACGCCCCACAGCTCCTGGAGCAGCCCGCCCCGCCCGACCAGCGCCAGGAAGGCGGTCCCGACGACCACGGTCGGCAGCACGAACGGAACGGTGACCACGGCCCGCAGCAGCTGCTTGCCGCGGAAGTCGAACCGCGCGAAGGCGTACGCGCCGGGCAGTGCGATCAGCAGGGTCAGCGCGGTCGACGCGAGCGCCTGCCAGGTGGTGAACCACAGGACGTCGGCGATGTCGGGCCGGGAGAGCACCTCGCCGATGCGGCCGAGCTGCCAGCCCTCGTCGGTCTTGACGCCCCGGCCGACGATCGCGGCGACGGGACAGGCGAAGAACAGCCCGAAGAAGGCCAGCGGTACGGCCATCAGGGCGAGCCTGACGGCCGTACCGCGTGCGCCCTCGCGCGGCGCGGCTGCGCCTGCGCGGGGGCGACCTTCGCCTGCGTCTGCGCCTGCGCCTGCGGGGTCTACTTCACGACGATCGAGGACCACGTCTTGACCCACTGCTCACGGTTCTTGGCGATGGTCTCGGGAGCCACGTTCTCCGGCTTCTCGATGACCACGCCGTGCTTCGTGAACAGCTCCGGCAGCTTCGCGTCCTTGACCACCGGGTTCACGAACATCTGGAGCGGCATGTCCTCCTGGAACTTCTTGCCGATCAGGAAGTCGATCAGCGCCTTGCCGCCCTCCTCGTTCTTCGCGCCCTTGAGCAGGCCGGCGAACTCGATCTGGCGGAAGCAGGTGCCGGTGGACACGCCCGTGGGGGCCTCGGCCGGCTGCGGCTCGCCGTAGAGCACCTCGACCGGCGGGCTGGAGGCGTAGGAGACGACCAGCGGGCGGTCGCCCTTGGCCTTCTTGCCGCCCGCGGAGCCGGAGAAGCGCTCGTTGTAGGCCTGCTCCCAGCCGTCGACGACCTCGACGCCGTTGGCCTTCAGCTTGGTCCAGTAGTCCTTCCAGCCGTCTTCGCCGTACTTGCCGACGGTGGCGAGCAGGAAGCCGAGGCCGGGCGAGGAGGTCGCCGCGTTCTCGGTGACGAGCAGGCCCTTGTACTCGGGCTTGACCAGGTCGTCCAGCGTCTGCGGCGGGGCGAGCTTCTTGTCGGCGAAGTACGCCTTGTCGTAGTTGACGCAGATGTCGCCGGAGTCGACCGGGGTGACCCGGTGCTGCTTGTCGAGGACGTACTCGGGCTTGACCCCGTCCAGGCCCTTGGCCTCGTACGGCGTGAAGATGCCGTTGTCGAGGGCGCGGGAGAGCAGGGTGTTGTCCACGCCGAAGAACACGTCGCCGCGCGGCGAGCCCTTGGTGAGGATCTCCTGGTTGAGGGCGGCGCCCGCGTCCCCGGACTTGAGGACCTTCACGGTGTAGCCGCTCTGCTGCTCGAACTCCTTGAGGACCGTGTCGGTCACGTTGAAGGAGTCGTGCGAGACGAGCGTGATCGTCTTCTGCTTCGGCGACTCGCTCCCGCCGGCGGCCGGCTTGTCGTTGCCGCCGCCGCAGGCGCTGAGCGTGGTCACGCCGAGCGCGGTCGCGAGCACAGCGCCCGCGATCTTCCTGGTGGTGCTCACTGGTGGATTCCTCCTGGAGTGACCAGGAGAAGACGCGGCCCTGCCCGGCGCTGTCAGGAGCGGACGCCGGGCAGGGCGCAACAGCTTGAGTGATGACCGAACTTCCTACCCCGAATGACCGGGGCGAGGTTCAGAGGGTCTGCGGTGGACGGTGACCGCACTCTCAGCGCTGTGGCGCTCCCCTGTCGGAATATGCAAATAGGTACGGCCACAGACTACCCCGTGGCCGCACCCGGCCCTGCGGGAAACCGCAGGTAAGTGTGCAGGTCAGCGCGTCAGCACGGGTCCGTGCCGGTCAGCGCCGGTCAGGGCGCGCGTCAGCGCTCCGATGCGGCGAGCTGGCCGCAGGCGCCGTCGATCTCCTGGCCGCGCGTGTCGCGCACCGTCACCGGCACGCCGTGGCGGGCGATGGCCTCGACGAAGGCCCGCTCGTCCTCGGGGCGCGAGGCGGTCCACTTCGAGCCCGGCGTCGGGTTCAGCGGGATCAGGTTGACGTGGACGCGCTTGCCCTTGAGGAGCCGGCCGAGGAGGTCACCGCGCCAGGCCTGGTCGTTGATGTCGCGGATCAGGGCGTACTCGATGGAGACCCGGCGGCCGGACTTCTCGGCGTACTCCCAGGCCGCGTCGAGGACCTCGCGGACCTTCCAGCGGGTGTTCACCGGGACCAGGGTGTCGCGCAGCTCGTCGTCCGGCGCGTGCAGCGAGACGGCGAGGCGGCACTTGAAGCCCTCGTCGGCGAAGCGGTGGATGGCCGGGACCAGGCCGACGGTGGAGACGGTGATCCCGCGCTGCGACAGGCCGAGGCCGTCGGGCTCCGGGTCGGTCAGGCGGCGGATGGCGCCGACCACGCGGTTGTAGTTGGCCAGCGGCTCGCCCATGCCCATGAAGACGATGTTGGACAGGCGGGCCGGGCCGCCGGGGACCTCGCCGTCGCGCAGGGCGCGCATGCCGTCGACGATCTGGTGCACGATCTCGGCGGTGGACAGGTTCCGGTCCAGGCCGGCCTGGCCGGTGGCGCAGAACGGGCAGTTCATGCCGCAGCCGGCCTGCGAGGAGATGCACATGGTGACCCGGTCGGGGTAGCGCATCAGCACGGACTCCACGAGCGTGCCGTCGTGCAGCTTCCACAGGGTCTTGCGGGTGGTGTCGTCGTCGCAGGAGATGTGCCGGACGACCGACATCAGGTCCGGCAGCAGCTCCTGCTGGAGCTTCTCGCGGGAGCCGGCCGGGATGTCCGTCCACTCGGCCGGGTCGTGCGCGTAGCGCGCGAAGTAGTGCTGCGAGAGCTGCTTGGCCCGGAACGGCTTCTCGCCGATCGCGGCGACCGCCTCGCGGCGCTCGGCGGGCGTGAGGTCGGCCAGGTGCCGGGGCGGCTTCTTCGCCCCCTTGGGCGCGACGAAGGTGAGCTCTCCCGGAGCGGGGCGGGGTGCCATGATCGGTCCTTCCTCAGGGCGACGAGGTCCGACGACCTCCGTACGGGCGGAGGTGATGGCGGTGGCGCGTCCGCGCCGGAGACCTCACACGAAATGCATCCCCGCTATCACGGGGTGAAGGGCGCACCCCAGGTGGTGGTGCGCCCTTCAGGATAACCCGGTCGGCCCGGCCGGTGCCCTGGGCCGGCTCTCGCTCGGCGCCCGCCGGTGGTGTCAGCCGGTGCCGACGAAGAGGGCCAGCAGCAGCCACACCACCGGGGCGGTGGGCAGCAGGGAGTCGAGCCGGTCCATGATGCCGCCGTGGCCCGGCAGCAGCGTGCCCATGTCCTTGATGCCCAGGTCCCGCTTGATCATCGACTCGCCGAGGTCGCCGAGGGTGGCGCTGACGGCGACCGCGAGGCCGAGCAGCAGGCCCTGCCACCAGGCTCCGCCGTCGATGAGGAACTCCATGCACAGCGCGCCGGCGCCCATCGCGAAGGCGACCGCGCCGAAGAGCCCCTCGCGGGTCTTGCCGGGGCTGATGCGCGGGGCGAGCTTGTGCTTGCCGAAGCGCCAGCCCACCGCGTAGGCCCCGGTGTCGCTGACCACGGTCAGCAGCAGGAAGGTGACCACGCGCTGGGGGCCGTCGTCCGCGGTGAGCAGCATCGCGACGAAGGTGGCCAGGAAGGGCACGTAGAAGGCGGCGAAGACGCCCGCCGTGACGTCCTTGAGGTAGTCCTCGGGCGGTTCGGTCATCCGCCAGACCAGGACCGCCAGCGCGGTCAGGGCCATGGCCACCCAGGCGCCCTCGGCCCCGCGGACGTATCCGGCGATGACCATGGCGGCGCCGCCGATCGCCAGCGGGACGAGCGGCGCCTTGATGCCCTTCTTCTCCTGGAGCCGGGAGGTGAGCTCCCACAGGCCCACGACGACCGCGACGACGATGACGCCGACGAAGACCGCCTTGACGATGAAGAGGGAGGCGAAGATCACCGCACCGAGGCCGACGCCGACCCCTATGGCGGCACGCAGGTCGCGCCCGGCCCGCTTCTTCTGCGGCGGGGGCGAGGCGTCCTGCGGTACCTGCGAAGGCGGGGGCGGGGGGCTGGGCATGGGCTCCTGCGGCGGCATCTCGGCGCGGAACGGGGGGCCGCCTTCAGCAGCAGCCCCCCGATCGCGTGCTTCCCGGTCGTCGAAGTCACGGCCGGCGGCATCGGGCACGATGGGCGTGGGCCGAGTGTGCGGTCCCACCAGCGCATCGTATGCGGGACCCGCCGGAACCGGCTCCGTGGCCCAGGGAGAGTCGTTCATCAGACCTCGAGGAGCTCGGCTTCCTTGTGCTTGAGCAGCTCGTCCACCTGCGCGACGTACTTCGCGGTGGTGTCGTCGAGCTCCTTCTCGGCGCGGCGCACCTCGTCCTCGCCGGCCTCCTTGTCCTTGACCAGCTTGTCCAGGGAGTCCTTGGCCTTGCGGCGCACGGAGCGGATGGACACGCGCGAGTCCTCGGCCTTGCCCTTGGCGACCTTGATGAACTCCTTGCGGCGGTCCTGGGTCAGCTCGGGGAAGGTCACCCGGATGATGTTGCCGTCGTTGCTCGGGTTGACGCCGAGGTCGGAGTCGCGGATGGCCTGCTCGATGTTGCGCAGGGCGCTCTTGTCGAACGGGGTGACGACGGCCATGCGCGGCTCGGGCACCGAGAAGGAGGCGAGCTGGTTGATGGGGGTGAGCGCGCCGTAGTAGTCCGCGACGATCTTGTTGAACATCGCCGGGTGCGCACGCCCGGTGCGGATCGCGGCGAAGTCCTCCTTGGCGACGACGACGGCCTTCTCCATCTTCTCCTCGGCCTCGAGGAGGATTTCTTCGATCACCACGTGCTCCTGCATGTCTTGAATGGATGGTTCAGGCGGGCGGTGCGGGCCGGGCCCCGCGGGGCCCGGTCCGGCTGCGGACCGCTCAGGCCCGGGTTCCCTGGTCGCTCACGAGCGTGCCGATCTTCTCACCCTTGACGGCGCGGGCGATATTGCCCTCGGCGAGCAGTTCGAACACCAGGATCGGCAGCTTGTTGTCGCGGCACAGCGTGATGGCGGTGGCGTCGGCGACCTTGAGGTCGCGGGAGAGCACCTCGCCGTACTCCAGCGCGTCGAACTTCACTGCGTCGGGGTTCTTCTTCGGGTCGGAGTCGTAGACCCCGTCGACGCCGTTCTTGCCCATGAGCAGGGCCTCGGCGTCGATCTCCAGGGCGCGCTGGGCGGCCGTGGTGTCGGTGGAGAAGTACGGCATGCCCATGCCGGCGCCGAAGATGACGACGCGGCCCTTCTCCAGGTGCCGTACGGCGCGCAGCGGGATGTACGGCTCTGCGACCTGGCCCATGGTGATCGCGGTCTGCACACGGGAGTCGATGCCTTCCTTCTCCAGGAAGTCCTGGAGGGCGAGGCAGTTCATGACGGTGCCGAGCATGCCCATGTAGTCGGACCGGGCGCGGTCCATGCCGCGCTGCTGGAGTTCGGCGCCGCGGAAGAAGTTGCCGCCGCCGATGACGACGGCGATCTCCGCGCCGTCGCGCACCACCGCGCCGATTTCACGCGCGATGGCGTGCACGACGTCGGGGTCGACGCCCAGTCCTCCGCCACCGGAGAAGGCTTCGCCGGACAGCTTCAGCATGAAGCGGCGGCCCTTCTTCCCGTGGTCGCTCTTGTCGTCGGAAGCGGTGTGGGGGTCCACGCCCTGATTCATGGAGATCTCCTCGTGCGCATACGAAGAAGGCCATTGCCGGTGGGTCCTCGCGGTTCCCTCTGCGGCAATGGCCTCCTCGTCAGATCTGCGGTCGCTCCGCGCGGACGCGGACGACTGCTTCAGACCCTACCGGGGTCCGGTGTCCGTCGTGTACCGACGGACTCAGATGCCGACCTTGATGCGCGAGAAGCGCTTCAGGGTGACACCGGCCTCGTCCAGAACCTTCTGGACGGACTTCTTGTTGTCCAGCGCGTACGGCTGGCCGAGGAGGGTGGCCTCCTTGAAGAAGCCGTTGACGCGACCCTCGACGATCTTGGCGATGGCAGCCTCGGGCTTGCCCTCCGCGCGGGTGACCTCTTCGGCGATGCGGCGCTCGGACTCGACCTTCTCGGCCGGGACGTCCTCGGCGGACAGCCACTGCGGGGCGAACGCGGCGATGTGCTGCGCGACGCCGCGGGCGACCTCGGCGTTCTCCTTGTCGAGCTCGACCAGGACGCCGATCTGGAACGGCAGGTCGGGCATCGTGCGGTGCATGTACGCGGTCACGTAACCGTCGGCGAACTGCGCGAAGCGGTCCAGGACGATCTTCTCGCCGAGGTTGGCGTTGGCCTCGTCGACGAAGGCGGTGACGGTCTTGCCGGGCTCGATCTCGGAGGCGAGCAGGGCCTCGATGTCGGCCGGGGAGGTGGCGGCGACGTGGGCGGCCAGCTGGTTGGCGACGGCCAGGAACTTGTCACCCTTGGCGACGAAGTCCGTCTCGCACTTCAGCTCGACGATGACACCGGAGGTGTTGTCGTCGGCGATGAGGGAGACGACGGCACCGTTCTCGGCAGAGCGGCCCTCGCGCTTGGCGACACCCTTCTGACCCTTGATGCGGAGGGCCTCCTGGGCCTTCTCGACATCGCCGTCGGCCTCGACGAGCGCGTTCTTGCAGTCCAGCATGCCGGCGCCGGTGAGCTCGCGGAGCTTCTTGACGTCAGCGGCGGTGTAGTTCGCCATGAGTCTTTTGCTTCTCTCTGAAGTCGTAGATCTACGGGTGAACGGCGGAGGAGGCGCGCTCGCGAGCGCGGCTCCCCCGCCGTCATCGTCCGTGCTGCGAGTGCCCGGCACGTGAACGCCGGGCGCTCCCAGTGGGTCAGGCCTGCTCGGCGTCCGCGGCCGGAGCCTCGGCGGCGGCCGGAGCCTCGGCGGCGGCCGGGGCCTCGGCGGCGGCCGGCTCGTCGGCCTTCTTCTCACCCTCGAGCAGGTCGCGCTCCCACTCGGCGAGCGGCTCGCCGGCGGCCTTGTCGCCCGGCTTCGAGTCACCGGTCGCAGCGCCGGAGCGGGCGATGAGGCCCTCGGCGACGGCGTCGGCGATCACGCGGGTGAGCAGGGTGACGGAGCGGATCGCGTCGTCGTTGCCCGGGATCTTGTAGTCGACCTCGTCGGGGTCGCAGTTGGTGTCGAGGATCGCGACGACCGGGATGTGCAGCTTGCGCGCCTCACCGACGGCGATGTGCTCCTTCTTGGTGTCGACGATCCAGACGGCGCTGGGAACCTTCGACATCTCGCGGATACCACCGAGGGTCTTCTCCAGCTTGGCCTTCTCGCGGGAGAGGACCAGGAGCTCCTTCTTGGTGAGACCCGAGGCCGCGACGTCCTCGAAGTCGATCGCCTCGAGCTCCTTCAGGCGCTGCAGGCGCTTGTAGACGGTCGAGAAGTTGGTGAGCATGCCACCCAGCCAGCGCTGGTTGACGTACGGCATGCCGACGCGCGTCGCCTGCTCGGCGATGGCCTCCTGGGCCTGCTTCTTCGTGCCGACGAACATGATGGAGCCGCCGTGCGCGACGGTCTCCTTGACGAACTCGTAGGCGCGGTCGATGTACGACAGCGACTGGAGCAGGTCGATGATGTAGATGCCGTTGCGCTCGGTGAAGATGAAGCGCTTCATCTTCGGGTTCCAGCGACGGGTCTGGTGACCGAAGTGGACGCCGCTCTCCAGCAGCTCCCGCATCGTTACGACGGCCATGGCCATCTCCTTGGTTTCTCGGTTTGGTCCTGACGTCCCATCGCGTCCTGCCCCCGGGAGGGGACCGAGAGACGCTGCCGCGCGGCCGGATCGGCCGGTGCTGGGGCGTGCGAAGTCGACCCGGTGACCCGGATCGCCGTAAGAAGTGTACGGGACCGGGCGGTATGCCAGGTGACGCCGCTGTCCACAGCGGGCCGCCCGTCCACAGGCGCCGTCGCGCTGCGCCACGGGTGCGGGACGCTGCGGTCATGACGACGCTGCTGCTCATCCTGCTGCTGGCGGTGGTTCCCGCCCGTGCCGCCGGCCCGACCGCCTCCGGCTCACCCGCCTCGGGCCCGCCCGCCTCCGACCCTGCGGCGGCTGCCGCGGACGCCCGGCCGCTGGCCGCGCCGCTGGTGGTGGTGCGCTGGTGGGACCCGCCGCCGGGGCCGTACGCGGCCGGGCACCGTGGGGTGGACCTGGCCGCCCCGGTGGGGGCGCCGGTGCGGGCGGTGGGGCCCGGCCGGGTCCACTTCGCCGGGCCGGTCGCCGGGCGCGGGGTCCTCTCCCTCACCCTGCCGGGCGGGCTGCGCACCACCTACGAGCCGGTCAGGCCGCTGGTCGCGGAGGGCGAGGCGGTCACCGCGGGCCAGGTGGTGGCGGTGCTGACGGCAGGGGCCCACTGTGCGCAGCCCTGCCTGCACTGGGGCCTGCTGGCCGGCGAGGCCTACCGCAACCCCCTGGCCCTGCTCCCCCGGCCCACGCCCCGCCTGCTGCCATCGGCGGCGGGCACCGCCGGGCCGGCGGCCGCCGGGCTCAGCCCCGGACGCCGCGCAGGGCCATCGCGACGGCCGCCTCGGTCACCACGGCCGGGTCCTCGGCCGCACCGAGCTCGATGCGCCGGACCGCCGCGTCGACCACGCCCTGCAGCAGCATCGCGGCCAGCTTCGGCTGCTCCTGGCCCAGGGCCCCGAGTGCCTCGACGATCATCGCCACGAGTCCGCCGTGCGCCGCGCGGATCTTCTCCCGCGCGCCCGCGTCCAGCTCGCTGGCCGAGATCGCGACCACCGCCCGGTGCCGGCGGTCCCCGACCAGGCCCAGCTGGCTGCGGACGTACGCCTCGATCTTCGCCTCGGGCGTCGGCGCCTGCTCCATGGCCGCCTCGATCTCGGCGGCCCACACGGGGAAGTCCACCGCGCACAGCTCTTCGACCACGGCCGCGCGGGAGCGGAAGTACTCGTACACGGAGGACCGGGCGAGCCCGGTCCGCTCCGCCAGGGCGGGGAAGGTCAGCGCTTCCGTACCGCCTTCGGACAGCAGGGTGCGGGCGGCGTCCAACAGGGCGCTGCGCTGCATCGACCGGTGCTCGGCCACGGAGGCCGCTCGAATCCTGGGCACGCTCCCACTGTACGGAGCCACCGGCGGCTCAGCGGCCCACATCCGCCAGCTTGGCGCGCAGTTGGAGCACGGACTTGGTGTGGATCTGGCTGACCCTGCTCTCGGTGACACCCAGCACGTTGCCGATCTCGGCGAGCGTGAGGCCCTCGTAGTAGTAGAGCGTCACCACGGTCTTCTCCCGTTCGGGCAGCGTGTTGATGGCCCGGGCCAGCAGCCGGCGCAGCTCGCGGTCCTCGGCCACCTCCACGGGGTCGTCCGCGGCGGTGTCCTCCAGGGTGTCCATCAGGGAGAGGCGGTCACCGCCCTCGCCGCCGACGTGCAGCAGCTCCTCCAGGGCCACCACGTTGGCCAGCGACAACTGGCTGAAGACCGTGTGGAGTTCCTCCACCGCGATCCCCATCTCCCCGGCCACCTCGTGCTCCGTGGGGGTGCGGCGCAGCTGCGCCTCCAAGGTGGCGTAGGCCCGTTCCACGGCCCGTGCCTTCTGCCGCACGGAGCGCGGGATCCAGTCCAGCGCCCGCAGTTCGTCGATCATCGCGCCGCGGATGCGGGTGATGGCGTACGTCTCGAACTTGATGGAGCGGTCGAGGTCGAACTTCTCGATGGCGTCGATCAGCCCGAAGACCCCGGAGGAGACGAAGTCGGCCTGTTCCACGTTGGGCGGCAGGCCCACGCTGACCCGGCCGGCCACGTACTTCACCAGCGGCGAGTAGTGCAGGATCAACTGCTCCCGCAGCCGCTCGTCCCCCGTCTCCTTGTACGAGCGCCACAGCGCCTCCAGGGACGAGGGCGCGGCGGACCGCACGCTGCCGCGGGCAGCGGGGGACACAGCAGCGCGGTCGGACCCTGAGGTGTGCTGGGGCATGCTTCGCCTTTGCCGGAGCCGGATTCCTTGGGAGCGTAGCGTGACGAGAGTGTCGCGGTGCGCGAAGAGTACGGGATCGTATGAGGCCCCAGCGGCGCCCCGACTCGCGCGGGCGACCCGGGACCGGCGCCTGGCGCTCGGTCCCGGCCGCTGCCGGCGGGAAGACCGCGTCATTCATCGCCTTCACTCTTTCACCGGAACGCCCCAGGTCAACGACCGCCTCGCCGGGCGCCACCGGTTTGAGTGCCTCCTTCACGTGTGAGCGGGGTCAACCGCCAGCCGTCGCCCAGCCGTTCGACGAACCCCAGAGAGTGAAGTTCGTACAGTCTGCCGATGACTTCATCGGTGCCGGTCCCCGCGGCGAGGGCCACCTCCGCCGGCTGTACGGGGCGGCCCGCCGGGAGGGCTTCGAGCACCCGGGCGGTGTCCGGGTGCAGCAGGTCCCGGGCGAGGACCGGCCCGCGCCGCGCGGGGGCCAGTTCACCCATGCCGCCGACCAGCTCGACCACCTCCGCGGCGTCCGTGACGAGCACGGCCTCGCCCCGCAGCAGCTCGTGCACCCCGGCGGACAGTGCGCTGGTGGCGGGCCCGGGCACGCCCATGGTGAAGCGGCCCAGCTGCCGGGCCCACCGCGCCGTGACCAGGGAGCCGCTGCGGTAGGCGGCCTCGACCACGACGGTCCCGCGGGTCAGGGCGGCGATGACACGGTTGCGCAGGACGAAGCGGCTGGGGGTGGGATGGCTGCCCACCGGCAGCTCGCCCAGCACCAGCCCCTGCCCGGCGATGGCGCCGAGCAGCCCGGCGTGCCCGCGGGGATAGGCGACGTCCACCCCGCAGGCCAGCACCGCGGCCGTGGCACCGCCGGAGCCGAGGGCCCCGCGGTGCGCGGCCGCGTCCACCCCGTACGCCGCTCCCGACACCACGACCCAGCCGCGCTCGGCGAGCCCCGCGGCCAGGGTGTGGGCCATGTGTGCGCCGTACGGGGTGCAGGCGCGGGCGCCGACCAGGGCGACCGAGCGCAGCGCCCAGGTCCGCAGGTCGGGCCGGCCCCGCACCCACAGGCCGACGGGCCGGGCGTCGCCGAGGTCGTCGAGCTGGGTGGGCCACTGGGGCGAGCCGGGGCAGATGAACCGGCAGCCCGCCGCGGCGGCTTCGGACAGCTCCCGCCCCGGGTCGGCGAGCGCCGCCCGCGCCCGCCATCCGGCAAGCCGCTGCGACCCGACCCCGCTGAGCTCCTCCGGCTCGGGATCCGGGCCGGTCAGCAGCCGCATCAGCCCAGGAGCGCCGTGCTCGCGCAGCCACCGCCCGCCGTGCTCGTCCCCGGGCTCGATCACCCGGGCCAGCGCCACCCGCGCCAGCACCTCCTCGCCGTCCCCGCCCTCCGGTTCCCCCACCGTCGCCCCGGACACCCCCGCATCAGGCGCCCCCTCATCGGCAGGCCCGCCACCCGAACCCCGGGGCGGGAGGGCCCGCGGGCCGGATCCCGGCTGCGGGTCCGCAGGCGGGTCGGGGTGCGGCCACGGCGGCGCGGTCATGACCCGGCTCCCGGGCTCAGGAGGGCCCCGCGGGCGATACCGGTGCGCAGTTCCAGGGCGACGGCCGCGTCCAGGGCGTCGGGGCGGTCGTTGCCCCGCAGGTCGGCCACGGTCCAGGCGACCCGCAGCACCCGGTCCAGACCGCGGGCGGTGAGCAGGCCCCGCTCCAGCTCCCGCTCGGCCTGGGCCAGCGCCCCCGGCGCGGCGGGCCAGCGGGTGCGCAGCTCGTGTCCGGGCACCTCGGCGTTGACCCGCCACGGGGTGCCCTCCAGCCGGGCCGCGGCGCGTTCCCGGGCCGCGCGGACCCGGTCGGCGACCGCCGCGGTGGCCTCGCCGCGGCCGCGGCCCCCGAGCAGGTCGGAGCGGCTGACCGGCTCGACCTCCACCCGCAGGTCGACCCGGTCCAGCAGCGGCCCGGACAGCCGCGCCTGGTAGCGCCGCACCACCGCGGGCGGGCATTCGCAGCCGGTGCCGTGCGCGGTGTGCCGTCCGCAGGGGCAGGGGTTCGCCGCGAGCACCATGAGGAACCGGGCGGGCAGCTGCACCACCCCGGCGGCCCGGGCGATGACGACCCGCCCCGATTCGAGGGGCTGGCGCAGGGCGTCGAGCGCCTTGGCGCTGAACTCGGCGGCCTCGTCGAGGAAGAGCACACCGCGGTGGGCCAGCGAGACCGCGCCCGGCCGGGGCACCCCCGCCCCGCCGCCGACCAGGGACTGCATGGTCGCCGAGTGGTGGGGTGCGCAGTACGGGGGCCGCATGACCAGCGGATCGCCGGGCGGCAGGATGCCCGCGACCGAGTGCACGGCCGTGACCTCAAGGGATTCCTGCCGGCCGAGCGGCGGCAGGATCCCGGGGATCCGCTCGGCCAGCATGGTCTTGCCGGCGCCCGGGGGCCCGCTGAGGAAGAGGTGGTGGCCCCCGGACGCGGCCACCTCCAGGGCCCGGCGGGCGGCATGCTGCCCGGCGACGTCGGCGAGGTCGGGGAGGTCCGCCTCGGCTCCCGCCCCCACCCGGCCCGCGGAGATCCCGGTGCCCAGCCCCGCGCCCGGGACCAGCAGGCCGGCCGGTCCCGCGCCCGGCGGTCCGGCCCGCTCCGGCGGCTCCTCCTCGGGGACCTCCCCGTCGGTCAGGACCGCGATCAGCTGCCGCAGGGTCCGGACGCCGAGCACCGCCACGTCCGGCACGAGCGCTGCCTCGGCGGCGCACGGCTCGGGCACCACCACATGGCGGTGGCCTGCCTGGGCCGCGGCGAGGACGGCCGGCAGGATGCCGGGCACCGGCCGCACCCGGCCGTCCAGCCCCAGTTCCCCGATGAGCACCAGATCGGCGATGACCGCCGGATCCACCACCTCGGCGGCGCCCAGCACGGCGGCCGCCACGGCCAGGTCGAAGCCGGCGCCCGATTTGGGCACGGACGCCGGGCTGAGTCCGACGGTGAGCTTCTTCTGCGGCCAGGCCGCGCCCGAGTTCACGATGGCGGCCCGGACCCGGTCCCGGCTCTCGACCAGGGTCTTGTCGGGCAGCCCCACCAGGGTGAAGGCCGCGACCCCGGGTTCGAGATCGGCCTGGACCTCCACCACCACGCCCTCGACGCCCACCAGGGCGACCGAGCAGGCCCGCGCGAAGCCCATCACGCCACCCCCCGCACGTGCTCCACGACCGGCGCGCCGCGCCGCGGCAGCAGGACGCCCACCAGGTCGATCCGCACGCCGCCCTGCGGCGGCCCGCCGTGGTCGGCGAGCCAGCGCCCGGCGAGCCGGCGCAGCCGCTCGGCCTTGCCCGCCCGCACCGCGGCCATGGGATGTTCGAAATCCCCCGCCCGGCGCGTCTTGACCTCGCACACGACGAGGGCGTCCCCGTCCCGCGCGACGATGTCGATCTCCCCGCTGCGGCACCGCCAGTTCCGCGCGATGACGGTCATCCCCGCCTCGGTCAGCCGCCGTACCGCGAGCTCCTCGCCGTACCGCCCCAGTGCCTGCCGTGCCACGTCCTTCGCGTTCATCGGGCACCACCTCCGCCCCCGACGATCCCGGAGGCGCACCCGACGAGTGGATCTTTGTGGACGGTCAGGCCGTTGTGGACAACCCGTTCACCCCCAGGGGTGAGACCAGGGCCGGGACCGCTGCCGCCGCCAGGGGCGGAACCGCGACCGACACAAGGGCGGCATCACAGCCGTGACCTGCGGGATCAGCCGCCCGGCAGTTCGAGGTCGCTCTTGTTGAGCTCCTCGATGTTGACGTCCTTGAAGGTCAGCACCCGCACCTGCTTCACGAAGCGGGCCGGCCGGTACATGTCCCAGACCCAGGCGTCGGCCATGGTGACCTCGAAGAACACCTCCCCCTGGACCGAGTGCACCTGCATCTCGTAGTCGTTGGTGAGGTAGAAGCGGCGTTCCGTCTCGATCACGTACTTGAACAGCCCGACGACGTCGCGGTACTCCCGATAGAGCTTCAGCTCCATCTCGGTCTCGTACTTCTCGAGGTCCTCGGCGCTCATGGCATGTTCCCCTTCAGCCGTGCGTCCCCCTATTGTGCGCCAGGCCGGGGCACCCCTAGACGATTTCCGGCGCCAGGACCACCGGCGCGCCCGGAGGTCCGTCGTCGAGCAGCGTACGCAGCAAAACGGCGAGCCGCTTCGGATACACCGTTTCCCCGGCCGCGAGGAGCTCCGCGGAGGTCCACCACCGGGCCCCGGTGACGCTGCGCCGCTCCAGCTCCGTCAGCCCGCCCATCTCGGTGCGGGTCTGCGCCGTCCGGGCCAGGTAGTACCACTCGTCCTGCTCCCAGCGCCGCCCGTCGAACAGGAAGGAGCAGTACCGCTGCCACAGGACCGGCCCGAGCTCGACCTCGGTGATCCCGGTCTCCTCGGCGAGCTCCCGCAGCGCGGCCTCCTCGCGGCTCTCGCCGTCCTCCAGGCCGCCGCCCGGCGTGAACCACCAGTCGACACCCGGATCGTCCGGTTCGAAGCCGTGCAGCAGCAGGATCCGGTCGTCGGGGTCCAGCAGGATCACCCGGGACACCTTGCGCGGGCCGCAAGCGGCGGCCGGCTCAGCGGACACCGGCCGGCTCCCCCGCGCGCCCGCGCCCGCGGCCCCGCCCCAGCATCCGCGCGAGCGGCCCGTACGCGGCCCCCAGCACCACCAGCGCCGCCCCGACGCCCACGGCCGCCAGCTGCAGCTTCAGCGGACCCGCCTTCGAGGTCCCGCCGGGCAGGGCGGCGTACGTCTGCGGCCGCGCGAGCATGGTCGTGGACGGCCAGGCCACCGCGTCGACCCGGGCCCGGACCGCCGAGCGGGCCACGGTCCCCTGCCCGGCCTCCTGCAGGTGGGCGCGGGAGTCCAGCGAGGCGGCGCGCCGGTCGCCCAGCAGGAAGAGGTTGCCCTCGGGCACCGTCACCTCGAACGGGGTGTCGGAGGGCGCCGCGATGCCCGTGACGGGATCCGGGCGGCCCTTGTCGGGGTCGACGTAGGGCTCGTCGAGCTCCTTGCCGTTCACGGTGAGCCGGCCGCCCTGGCCGCAGCACTTCACGGTGTCGCCGCCGATGCCGACGACCCGCTTGACCATGGGAGAGTCGCTCCACATGGCATCAGTAAAGACGACCACGTCGCCGCGGCGCACCTGGCCGCCGTCGATCCGCTGGGCGAGCACCCGGTCGCCGGGCTGCACGGTCGGCATCATCGAGTCGGTCGGCACGGTGTACGGCTGGTAGACCAGCGCTCCCCACACGAAGCCGCCCAGGAAGAGCACGAAGCCGACGGCCACGGCGATGCCCGACAACACGTTGCCGATACCGCCGCGGCCGTCCTTTCCACCGCGTATTGCCTGCGGTGCCTGTGCACCGCTTGCCTGCGTTCCGCCCATTGCAGCGCCCCCACATCCGGGATCGACGACCTGGGCGGCACCCTACCTGTCGGTAGTCCTGCTGGTCAGCCCCCTGCGGCGGCGCCACAGCACGACGGGGACCGCCCCGGCGAGCCCGAGTGCGGCCGGTCCGGCCCCGATGGCCTTCGCCGGGGCCTGGTCGCCGATGCCGGGCTGGTCGAAGGTGTCCGGGATCGGCAGGGTCGCCCAGCGGGTGACCGGCCAGGCCACCACCACGGCCCGGCCGACCACCTTGTCGACCGGCACGAAGCCCTGGGTGGAGTCCTGCATGTGGTAGCGGGAGTCCTGCGAGTTCTGGCGGTGGTCGCCCATCACCCAGATCTTGCCCTTGGGCACGGTGATCGGGCCGAAGGGGGCGTCGTCGCAGGGGGTGTTGCCCGGGAAGATGTACGGCTCGTCGAGCTCCTTGCCGTTGACGACGACCGGGCCGCCCTTCTTGCACTCGACCCTGTCCCCGCCGATGGCGATGGTCCGCTTGATCAGGTCCTTCTCGTCCGCGGACGGCATCAGGCCGATCTTGCTGAGGATCTGCTGCGCGAAGTTGGGCTCCGGGGTGGGCTCACCGGCCAGCCAGCTCGCCGGGTCGTGGAAGACCACGACCTCGCCCCGCTCGGGCTCCGAGCCGAACCAGGGGGTCAGCTTGTCCACAAGCACCCGGTCGCCGCGCTGCAGGGTGTTCTGCATCGAGTCGGACGGGATCGAGAACGCCTGCACCAGGAAGGTCTTGATCAGCAGGGCGAGCAGCAGGGCGATACCGACCAGGAGCGGGAGCTCCTTCCAGAACGACCGGTGCGGGCGCGCCTCGGCGCCGTCCTCCGCGCCGTCGTCGCTCTCGCGGGCATCGCGCTCGGCATCGCGCTCGGCACCCTCCGGCCGCTCCTCGCCTTCGTCGCGTCCGGACCGCGCGCCTACCGCCACGTCCCCCACATCCACTCCTCACTCGGAATTGCCGCCCCGCGCCGAACCGGACACGGGTCCTCCCCTCCCTTAACGAGCGGGAGTTCCCTAGGGCTCGGGAGACCGAGGACACACTATGCGACGGGCGCGCCCCGGCGGCCCCCGCGGCGGCCGCGCCGTCGGCTGCGTTGCTGATCGGGCACCGTGCGGAAGGTCGCGGGCTGCTCCAGCTCGCGCCAGTGGTCGAACGGCCAGGCGATGACCACGGCCCGCCCCACGACGCCCTCCTCGTCGATCGTGCCCTGGAAGGCCTCGTCGAGGTGGAACCGGGAATCGGCCGAATTCGCGCGGTGGTCGCCCATGACGAACAGCCGTCCGGGCGGTACGTGCACCTCGAACCGGATGTCGGAGGGGGAATTGCCGGGATTGACGTACGGCTCCTCGAGCGGCGCGCCGTTGACGGTGACGCGGCCCTTGGCGTCGCAGCACGCGACGGTGTCGCCGCCGACCCCGATGACCCGCTTGATCAGGTCCTGCTCGTCGGCCGAGGGCAGCAGCCCGATGAAGGTCAGCGTCTGCTTGATCTGCTTGACGCCGACGGGGTCCTGCGGCGGGCGGGCGGCCTCACCCCGGAGCCAGCCACCGGGGTCCTTGAAGACGACGACGTCCCCGCGCTCGATCTTCGAGCCGAACCACGGGGTCAGCTTGTCGACCAGCACCCGGTCACCGATCCGGATGGTCTGCTCCATGGAGCCCGACGGGATGAAGAACGCCTGCACCAGGAAGGTCTTCAGGAGCAGGGCGATGCACAGGGCCGCGACGACCAGCAGCGGCACCTCACCGGCCCGGCGGGTGCGCCGGCGCCTGCGGACCTTGCGGGCCAGCCGGCGCCGCTCGGCCCGGCCCCCCGGCTCGGGCGGCGCGGCGGCACGACGGGGTCCGGCGGAACCCCGCGACTCCGCACGTCCCCGCGACTCCGCACGTCCCCGCGACTCCGCGCGTCCCTGCGGCTCCGCCGGTCCCTGCCGCTCGGGCTCGCGCTCCGGCTCCGGCCCGGGACCGCGCTCGCGTCGCGGCCGCCCCCGGCTACCCATGGCCGCCCGCATCCGCGGCGCCCCAGCGGGCGGGGGGCCAGCCGATCCAGTCGGCCCGGCCGATCACCTTCTCCACGGGCACCATCCCTCCGCCGGGCTCGCCCAGGTGGTCCCGGGAGTCGCGGGACTGGGACCGGTGGTCTCCCATGACCCACAGCGTGCCGAGCGGCACGACGATCCGGAACGGCACGCGCGAGGGCGTGTCGCCGGGGTACACGTACGGCTCCGCCACGGGCACTCCGTTGACTTTGATCCGCCCGTCGGCGTCACAGCAGACCACGTCGTCGCCGCCCACGCCCACGACCCTTTTGACGAAGTCGGTCTCGGACGGCTCGCCGATCCCGAGCGCGGAGCCGGCGCCGCGCAGCAGCCCGGCGAGCGGACCGGCGTCGGCCCTCTCCCGTACGAAGGAGCCGGTGCCGTCGAAGACGACCACGTCCCCCCGTTTCGGCTGCGCGCCGAAGCGGTACGCCAGCTTGTTGACCAGCACCCGGTCCCCGACCTGCAGCGTCGGCTCCATCGAGCGGCTCGGGATCAGGAAGGGCTGGACGACGAAATGGCTGAGCAGCAGCAGGAAGACCGTGCACAGCGCGCCGAGCGCCCCGGCCCGCCGCCATCCCGAAAGCCGCCGCCCACCCGGGAGCGCGCGCCCGGGACGGCCCTCGCGCCCGCGCCCCAACGCAGAACGCGGCCGCCCCTCCCCCGTGTCGGGGGAGGAGTGGCCGCGCTGTGTGAGCTCTGCTTCGGTGTCCATCGGGGGCGAGCCTATCCGGCCGTCCCCAGGATCCGGAGAGGAGATCAGCGGTCGCGCTTCTCCTTGATCTTCGCGGCCTTGCCGCGGAGCTCACGGAGGTAGTACAGCTTGGCGCGACGGACGTCACCGCGGGTGACGAGCTCGATCTTCTCGAAGATCGGGGAGTTCACCGGGAAGGTGCGCTCGACGCCGACGCTGAAGGAGACCTTGCGAACGGTGAAGGTCTCGGAGACGCCGGAGCCCTGGCGGCGGATGACGACGCCCTTGAACTGCTGGATACGGGAGCGGTTGCCCTCGATGACGCGGACGTGCACGTTGATCGTGTCACCCGGGCGGAAGTCCGGGACGTCGGAGCGCAGCGTGGCGGCGTTGACGCTGTCGAGCAGGTGAGACATGTTCTTCGTCTGCTTTCTTCGCACGACGCCACAGGTCGCCGATGCGGGTTTTCGTAGAGAATTCTTCAGCCGGGTCGCTCGGCGGACGACGGTCCCCCTGTGGCAGGGGCGTACGCGAGCACACAGCAGCCGCTCATTCTTCCACGGCTCGGGGCCTGCGCCAAAATCGGCCGTCGGCGGTCGGCTGCCAGCCGAGGATGCCCAGCAGCTCGCGGTCCTTCTTGTCGAAGGCGGACGCCTCGCAGCGCTCGATCAGGTCCGGCCGGTTCTGCGCGGTGCGGCGGAAGGCCTCGTCCCGGCGCCAGCGGGCGATCTTCCCGTGGTGGCCGCTGAGCAGCACCTCGGGGATGCCGCGGCCGCGCCAGGTCGGGGGCTTGGTGTAGACGGGCCCTTCGAGCAGGTTCTCCATCTCGCCGGGCGCGAAGGAGTCGTCGCGGTGGGACTCGGCGTTGCCGAGCACGCCGGGCAGCAGCCGGGCCACCGCCTCGGTGACCACCAGGACGGCGGCCTCGCCGCCCGCGAGCACGTAGTCGCCGATGGAGACCTCGTACACCGGCATCCGCGTGGCGTACTCGTCCATCACACGGCGGTCGATGCCCTCGTAGCGGGCCGGCGTGAAGATCAGCCAGGGCCGCTCGGAGAGCTCCACGGCCAGCTCCTGGGTGAAGGGGCGGCCGCTGGGCGTGGGGACGACCATGACCGGGCCGTGCGCGCCGGACTCGTACCCGTCGGCCAGCGCCTCGTCGAGGGCCTCGCCCCACGGCTCGGTCTTCATGACCATGCCGGGGCCGCCGCCGTACGGGGTGTCGTCGACCGTGTTGTGCCGGTCGTAGGTCCAGTTGCGCAGGTCGTGGACGTGCACGTCGAGCTGCCCGCGGGCCCGCGCCTTGCCGACGAGGGAGACGTTCAGCGGCTCCAGGTACTCGGGGAAGATCGTGACGACGTCGAGCCGCATCAGGCCTGGTCCCCGTTGTCGCGCGAGGAGACGATCTCGGCGCGGTCGTCGATCAGCCCGGGCGGCGGGGTGATGACGCAGCGCTGCTCGTCCAGGTCGATCTCGGCGACGATCTCCTCGACGAAGGGGATCATCACCTCGGAGCCGTCCGGCCGCTCGACGATGAACAGGTCCTGCGAGGGCAGGTGGGAGATCTCGGTGATCCGGCCGATCTCCGTGCCGTCCTCCAGCACCACGTCCAGGTCGATGAGCTGGTGGTCGTAGAACTCGTCCTCCTCCTCCGGCAGCTCGGAGGGGTCGACCTCGGCGATCAGGAGGGTGTTGCGCAGCGCCTCGGCGGCATTGCGGTCCTTGACGCCCTCGAACCGGAGCAGGAGGCGGCCGCTGTGCACCCGGCCCGTCTCGATGGTCAGGGGGCCTGCCGTGGCCGGTTCGGTCTGCAGGACGGCGCCGGGCGCGAGCCGCAGCTCCGGCTCGTCCGTGCGCACCTCGACGGTGACCTCACCCTTGATCCCGTGGGCGCGGCCGACCCGCGCGACTACCAGCTGCACTGCTTCTCTCCTGTTCAGACGACGACGGGCCGGGGCGGGCACGTATGCCCTCCCCGGCCCGTGCCGGTGATTCAACTGCTCAGCGGACCTGGTCCACGTCGACGAGGTCGACGCGGATGCCACGGCCGCCGATGGCTCCCACGACGGTGCGCAGGGCACGTGCGGTGCGGCCGTTGCGGCCGATTACCTTCCCGAGGTCGTCCGGGTGGACCCGGACCTCGAGCACCTGCCCGCGGCGCAGGTTGCGCGAGGCGACCTGCACGTCGTCGGGGTTGTCCACAATGCCCTTTACGAGGTGCTCAAGAGCCTCCTCGAGCATGATCAGGCCTCGGTCGACTCGGCGGCGGCCTCAGCCTCGTCCGCCTTCTTGTCGGCCTTCTTCGCCTTCTGCGTGATGGCCTCGCCCTTGCCCTCGCCGACGCCCTCGAGGGCCTTGGCGAACTCCTCGAAGGAACGACGCTTGTCTTCCTTCGTGGCCGGCTGCAGCAGCGGCGCCGGGGCCGGCAGGCCCTTGTGCTTCTGCCAGTCGCCGGTGAGCTTCAGGATGGCGAGAACGGCGTCGGTGGGCTGGGCGCCGACCGAGAGCCAGTACTGCGCACGCTCGGCGTTGACCTCGATGCGCGAGGGGTTGTACGTCGGCTGGTAGATGCCGATCTCCTCGATCGCGCGGCCGTCCCGGCGGGTGCGGGCGTCGGCGACGACGATGCGGTAGTGCGGAGAGCGGATCTTACCGAGGCGCTTGAGCTTGATCTTGACTGCCACTGGAGTGGTGTCTCCTGAACTTGACGTGGTAGGGCACTTGAGATGCCACGTGGGGTTGCGGTACTCGGGTGCCCGATGGACGCGTCAGCCGGAGGAGAGAGGGGTCCTGTGCGACTGTCGAGTACAGCTTGCCATTGTGCCACATGCCCGGCGCACCTCCGTGCGGGGGCCTGCAACTCCCCCAGTTCAGGAGGCTGCCGCGGCCATCGCGGCCTCGGGGATGCGGAAGGGCTTCATGCAGCCGCCGCAGACGATCGGTGCCTGCGCCAGCACGGACGGCACGACCCGCACGTTGCGCCCGCAGTCGCAGACCGCCTTGACGCGGACACCGCCGCCCGAGGAGCCGTGGCGCGCCGCCGGCCCGCGGAAGCTGCGCTTGGTGTCCGCCATGGTGGCCGCCGTGTGCGCCTTCAGGGCGCGCTGGAGCCGCTCCATGGTGGGCCGGTAGCGCTTCTTCGCCTCCGCGTTGAGCGTGACCAGGGAGAAGCCGCTGCTGGCATGCGGCTCGTCCGAGTGGTCCAGCCCCATCTCCTCGGCGATCGCGAGGAATCTGCGGTTGTGGTAGCGGCCGGCCCGGGAGGTGTCGCGCACTCCGCGGGCGGCGGCGATGCCGTGGACTGCCTCGTGCAGCAGTCGCTCGAAGGAGAGCTCGGCGCCACAGGCGGACGAGGACTCTCCGATCAGGGACTCGGGCGCGGCAAGATCGGGCAGCTCGGGGTGGTACCGCTGAATGTCGGCCCACGCCTGCGCCAGCTCTGCGGCGAGAACAGGTGGTGTCGTGCTCACGTCGTGACAACGAGCCGAGGTGCCCCGGTGTTCCGATTCCGGGCCATTCCAAATTTTTTGCACGTACCCGTCAGTTCAGCCTGATGCGACCCGACGAGGACCCATGCGCCGATCCCAGGAGGAGTCGGTACGTAACGACGACCGGTACACCTCAGCCCCGGCGCGCGGCTCGGGCCGCGCGCCGGGGCTGATGCGGAGCAGTGCGGTGGTGGCGGTCAGTACGAGCGCGCGACGATGGCGAGGGTACCGGGGGCGTCGTCGGACTCCGGCACCGACCCGTCCTCGGCGATCAGGCAGCGCACGGTGACGGCCTGCTCGCCCAGCTTGGCCTCGCCCTCGGGGCCGAGGTCGGCCCACGGGATCCGGGCCCAGCCGCCGGCGATGGCGGCCTCGGCCGCCTCCTCCAGGGTGGAGACGTCGCTGGTACGGGCCTCGCGGCGCTCGCGGGACTCGCGCAGCAGCTGCGCCTGGTCCTCGTCCAGCACCTTGGGCAGCAGGTCGGCGAGCGCCTCGATCTGCACCGGCTCCTTTCCGCCCGGGATCCGGCGGGCGAGCATCGCGGTGCCGGCCTCCAGGTCGCGGGGGCCGATCTCGATGCGGACCGGTACGCCCTTGAGCTCCCAGTCCACGGCGCGGCGGCCGAAGGGGATGTCGACCCGGTCGTCCACGTGGACCCGGATGCCGGCGGCCTTCAGGCGGTCGCCCAGCTCGCGGACCTTGGCCACGGCCTCGTCGCCCTTGATCGCCATGACGACGACCTGGATGTGGGCCAGCCGCGGCGGCACGCGCAGGCCGTTGTCGTCGCCGTGGGACATGATCAGACCGCCGACCATGCGGGTCGAGACGCCCCAGGAGGTCTGCCAGACGAACTCCTGCTTGCTGTCCTTGGACAGGTACTGGGTGTTGAACGCCTTGGCGAAGTTCTGGCCGAGCTCGTGGCTCGTGCCCATCTGCAGGGCCTTGCCGTCGCCCATCATGCCCTCGAGCGTGAGGGTGTTGATGGCGCCGGCGAAGCGCTCCTTGGGCGTCTTGCGGCCGAGCACGACGTCGATGCCGAGCACGTTGACCATGAAGTCGCCGTACACGTCGCGGTGGATCCGGGCGGCGTAGTCGCGGGCGTCCTCGTACGTCGCGTGGGCGGTGTGCCCCTCCTGCCACAGGAACTCGCTCGTCCGGAGGAACACGCGCGGACGCATCTCCCAGCGCACCACGTTCGCCCACTGGTTGATCAGCAGGGGCAGGTCGCGGTAGCTCTGGACCCACTTGGAGAAGTAGTCGTTGATGATCGTCTCGGAGGTCGGGCGGACCACGACCGGCTCCTCGAGCTGCTTGCCGCCGCCGTGGGTGACGACCGCGAGCTCGGGGGCGAAGCCCTCGACGTGCTCGGCCTCCTTGGTGAGGTAGGCCTGCGGGATGAACATCGGGAAGTAGGCGTTCTGGGCGCCCGCTTCCTTGATGCGCGCGTCCATCTCCTGCTGCATCCGCTCCCACAGCCCGTAGCCGTACGGCCGGATGACCATGGTGCCGCGCACCGGGCCGTTGTCGGCCAGCTCGGCCTTGTTGATCAGATCCTGGTACCAGCGGGGGAAATCCTCCGCCTGGGGGGTGAGAACGGGAGCCTTTGCCATGGCGCGAATGGTACGGCGCCGGGCGCTCGATGCGTGAATCGGGTGGCGCAGTCCTCTGGACGCCGGGGCGAATGGGGAGTTCTCTGGCAACGGGGGCAAGGGGGCGACAAGGAATCAGGAGCGCTCTTTCGATGACACCGACGCCGACGGCCACGCTCGTCGCCCGGGACTGGGCCGAGATCCAGGAACGGATGCTGGTACCGCTGTACGAGGCGGTTTTCGACCGGCTGGAGGTCGGTCCGGGCGACCGGCTGCTCGGCCTGGACTGCGGCGCCGGGCTGGCCCTGCTGCTGGCCGCCGGGCGGGGCGCCGCCGCCACCGGGGTGGAGGCGGAGCCGGCGCGGCGGGCGCTGGCGCGCGAGCGGCTGCTGGAGGTGGCGGCGGCCCCGCCGGGCGGCTCCCGCTCCCGGCCCTACGACGTGCTGCTGGGCTTCGCGCCGTCCGCGGCGGCCCTGGACGCGGCCCTGCCGGCCGTCCGGCGGGGCGGGGCGGTGGTCCTGGCCGACTGGGGGCCGCCGGAGCGGTGCACGGTGCCGGCGGTGCTCGGCGGCGGGCCCGCACCGCACGACCTGGACGCCCTGGTCGCGGGGGCCGGGCTGCTGCCCGACGGCTCCGGGCGGGTGTTCTGCCCGTTCGGGTACGCGGACGCGGACAGCGCGGTACGCGGGCTGGTCTCGACGGGGATGTACGACGCCGCGGGGGACCCGGCGCAGCTCGAGAAGGAGCTGGCCGAGGCGCTTCACCCGTACGAGCGAAGCGACGGTTCCGTCTGGCTGCCGAACATCTTCCGCTACGTGATCGCCCGCGTGCCCTGACCGGCGGGCGGCCGGCCGGTGCGCCGCCCGGGAGCCGCGGTCACTTGGCCATGCGGGGGATGTCGGCCGCGGCGTAGGCGGCGGCCTCGTCGAGGGTCTCGTGCTCCAGCAGCGCCTCGGCGAGGGCGTCGAGTTTCGGCCGGTGTTCGCGCAGCAGCCGGCACGCCTCCGCGTAGCACTCGTCCACGATCCGCCGCATCTCGACGTCCACCGCGTCGAGGGTGGCGGGGGCCGCCACGAGGCCGTACGGGCTCTGCGCGTCCGACGGGATCGCGGTGAGCCGGCCGATCCGGTCGCTCATGCCCCAGCGGCCGACCATGCCGCGGACGATGTTGGTGACCTGTTCCAGGTCGTTCTCGGAGCCCGTGGTGACCACGTCGTACACGGTGTGCTCGGCCGCCATGCCGCCGAGAGCCCCGATGATCCGGCCGCGCAGGTACTGCTCCGTGTACGCGTAGCGGTCCGCCTCGGGGGTGGACAGGGTGACGCCCAGCGCCCGGCCGCGCGGCACGATGGTGACCTTGCGGACCGGGTCGGCGCCCGGCTGGAGCATGCCCAGCAGGGCGTGCCCGCTCTCGTGGTACGCGGTGCGGCGGCGCTCCTCCTGCGGCATGACCAGCGGCCGTTCCGCGCCGAGCTGGACCTTCTCCAGGGCCTCGGAGAGATCGGCCCGGGTGACCGAGTCCCGCTTGCGCTTGACCGCGAGCAGGGCGGCCTCGTTCGCCAGGTTGGCGAGTTCGGCGCCGGTCATGCCGGGGGTCGTCGCGGCCACGTGCGCCAGGTCCACATCGGGGGCGAGGGGGATCTCGCGGGTGTGGATCTTCAAGATGGCCTCGCGGCCGCCCTTGTCGGGCGGGGAGACCGTCACCGTGCGGTCGAAGCGGCCGGGGCGGGTCAGCGCCGGGTCCAGGACGTCCGCGCGGTTGGTCGCGGCGATCACGACGACGCCCTCGGAGCCGGAGAAGCCGTCCATCTCGGTCAGGATCTGGTTCAGGGTCTGTTCGCGCTCGTCGTGGCCGCCGAGGCCGCCGCCGGCTCCGCGGGCCCGCCCGATGGTGTCGATCTCGTCGATGAAGATGATCGCGGGGGCGACCTTGCGCGCCTCGGCGAACAGCTCGCGGACCCGGGAGGCGCCGACGCCGACGATCATCTCGATGAACTCGGAGGCCGAGGCCGAGAAGAACGGCACGCCCGCCTCGCCCGCGACCGCCCGCGCCAGCAGGGTCTTGCCGGTGCCGGGCAGGCCGGACAGCAGCACGCCGCCGGGCATCCGGGCGCCCATCCGCCGGTACTGCTGCGGGTTCTTCAGGAAGTCGACGACATCGCTGAGCTCCGCCTCCACCTCGTCGATGCCCGCCACGTCCTCGAAGGTGCTGCGCTTGGCACCCGCCTCCAGCTCCACGGGCCTGGGCGGCGCCTTGCGGCCGAGGCCGCCGAGCCCGCCGCCCAGCGCCGAGCCCATCCGGTGGGCGATGAACACCCACAGCAGGACCAGCAGCAGCATCGGGGCGAGGGAGAGCAGGAGGTTGGCCAGGAAGCTGCGCTGCACGACGACCGGGGAGGCGGTCACGGTCACGTGCTGCTTGGTGAGCTCGGCCCACAGGTTGTCCTCGGCGAAGGCGGGGCGCTGGGTGACGAACTTGGTGTAGTCGCCCTTTCCGCCGTCGGGCAGCGCCTGCTCGGCCTTCAGCTCGCCCTGGATCCGGTCGCCCTTGGAGTAGATCTTCGAGACGTTGCCGGCGCCGACCTGCTTGCTGAACTCGGTGTACGAGATCGTCGGCTCGTCGCCCTCGTTGAAGAACGACAGGACCAGGTTGGTCAGCAGGAAGACGATCAGGGCGGCGAGGATCAGTCCGCGCCAGCCGCCCGGCATCCTCCGCCGCGGCGGAGGGGTGGGCGGCGCCCCCTCGGAGCGCCAGGGGGTGTCGGCCCGGTCGCGGGGCGGTGCGGGCGTGGGGCTGGGCACCGTGGCCTCCTTACTGCCGTCCCCCCGGCCGACCATAAGGGATATTCCGGACGGCGGCTTCCGCACGGGCCGACACCGGGGCCCGTACGCACGGGGCCCCGGCCGCACCCAGCGACCGGGGCCCCGCACGCACTCCACGAGCTCCTGCGCGGACTACCGCGCGAACTACTTCATGAACTTCTTGAACTCGTCCGGCAGGTCGAAGTCCTGGCCGTCCGGGCCGCCGGCCGGCAGGCCGAACGGGTTGCCGGCGGGCAGGGCGTCCTGCGGGCCCTGCTCACGGCGGGCGGCTGCGGCCGCCTCCTCCGCCTTGCGCTTCATCGGGTTGCCGCTCTTGCGCTTGCCCTTGGCCTGCTTGACCTGCTTCTTCTGCCGGCCGGGGCCGCCGCCCATCCCCGGGATGCCCGGCATGCCCGGCATGCCGCCGCCCTGGGCCATGCGGGACATCATCTTGCGGGCGTCGAAGAACCGCTCGACCAGGCTCTTCACCGCGCTGACCTCGACCCCGGAGCCCTTGGCGATACGGGCGCGGCGCGAGCCGTTGATGATCGTCGGGTCCTGGCGCTCGGCCGGGGTCATCGACTTGATGATCGCGGCGGTGCGGTCCACGTCGCGCTCGTCGATGTTGTTGATCTGGTCCTTGATCTGGCCCATGCCCGGCAGCATGCCGAGCAGCTTGCTGATGGAGCCCATCTTGCGGACCTGCTCCATCTGGGACAGGAAGTCGTCGAGGGTGAACTCCTTCGGCCCCTTCGCCAGCTTGGCCGCCATCTTCTCGGCCTCGGCCTGGCTGAAGGTCTTCTCGGCCTGCTCGATCAGGGTGAGCATGTCACCCATGTCGAGGATCCGGCCCGCCATGCGGTCGGGGTGGAACGCGTCGAAGTCGTCGAGCTTCTCGCCGTTCGAGGCGAACATGATCTGCTTGCCGGTGACGTGCGCGATGGAGAGCGCGGCACCGCCGCGGGCGTCGCCGTCGAGCTTGGACAGCACCACGCCGTCGAAGCCGACGCCGTCGCGGAAGGCCTCGGCGGTGTTGACCGCGTCCTGACCGATCATGGCGTCGACGACGAAGAGGATCTCGTCGGGGCTGACGGCGTCGCGGATGTCCGCGGCCTGCTGCATCAGCTCCTGGTCGATGCCGAGGCGGCCGGCGGTGTCGACGATGACGATGTCGTGCTGCTTGGTGCGCGCGTACTCGACGGAGTCCTTGGCCACCTGGACCGGGTCGCCGACGCCGTTGCCCGGCTGCGGGCCGTAGAAGCCGACGCCGGCGCGCTCGGCGACGATGCTCAGCTGGTTGACGGCGTTGGGGCGCTGGAGGTCGCAGGCGACCAGCAGCGGGGTGTGGCCCTGGCCCTTGAGCCAGAAGCCGAGCTTTCCGGCGAGGGTGGTCTTGCCCGCGCCCTGGAGGCCCGCGAGCATGATCACGGTCGGGGCGGTCTTGGCGAAGCGGAGGCGGCGGGTCTCGCCGCCGAGGATGCCGACGAGCTCCTCGTTGACGATCTTCAGGACCTGCTGGGCCGGGTTGAGGGCCTTGGAGACCTCTGCGCCGCGGGCGCGTTCCTTGACGTTCGCGATGAAGGAGCGGACGACCGGGAGGGCGACGTCGGCCTCGAGGAGGGCGATACGGATTTCCCGGGCCGCCGCGTCGATGTCGGCCTCGCTCAGGCGGCCCTTGCCGCGAAGGCTCTTGAAAGTCGCGCTGAGGCGGTCGGAAAGCGTATCGAACACGGTGGTCGCGATTCCTCGGGTCGGGGGCGGGGTGGTCGTACCCCAGGGTATCGGTCCCGGCCGACTCCCCGGCCCTGCGGGCGGCTTTCCCTTCCCCGCCCCTTCCCGCAGTACCGATCAGCGGCTCCGCCGCGGGCGTGGCCTGCGGCCCCGGCCCCGCCCGCCTCAATCGCCGGCGCGGCTCAAAGAGCGGGGGCTCCGCCCCGGGCCCCGCGCCTCAAACGCCGGCGGGGCTGGATTTCCGCCGGGCGGGGCTGGAATTGCCGCGCAGCGGCAAAACCCAGCCCGCGCGGCGTTTGAGCGCACCGGGCGCGAAGCGCACGGATGGGGTCCGGGGCGCAGCCCCGCCCGCGGCGGAGCCGCTCATCGGTACTGCGGGAAGGGGCGGGGAGGGGACTGCTTCGCGCAGCGGGGGCGGTGGCGCTAGGACAGAGCCTCGGTCAGGGTGTCGGACACCGTGGCGGCTTCGGTCGGGGACAGGGGTTTGCCCTCGGGGGTGGTGACGTACAGGGAGTCCACCGCGTTGGCGCCCAGCGTGGAGACGTGGGCGCTGCGCACGCGCACGCCGGCGCCCTCCAGGGCCCTGCCGATCCGGTGGAGGAGTCCGACGGCGTCGGGGGCCCGGACCTCCAGGACCGTGGCGAGCGAGGAGACGCCCGGCACGGCGGTGACCCGGGGCGGCGGGGGGACGACCCCCCGGCGCCGCGGGTACGCCGCCTCCCGCTCGGCGAGCTTCGCCGAGACGTCGAGGGACCCGTCCAGCACCCGGATCAGATCGCTCCGCAGCCGCGCCGCCTCGGGCAGGGAGCCGTACTCGGCGGCCACCCGCCAGCGCAGCACCAGGGCCTCGCCGAGCCGGTCGGGCAGCTCCAGGGACCGCAGGTCGGCGGCGCGCACGGTGAGCCGGTGCAGGGCGAGGACCCCGGCCACCGCGGGCAGCACCCCCGGCTGGTCGGGGACGGCGACGGCCAGTTCCACCCCGACGGCGTCCTCCTCCTGCCGGGCGTGCAGCGCCAGCACCGGCTCCCCGGTCCGCAGCGCCTCCACCGCGAGCCGCTCCTCCTCGGCGGAGGGCGCCGGGTCGGGCTCGTCGGGGACGGGGGCCCCGCCGAGGACGGCCGCGACCCGCCCGACCAGGTCGGCCACGAGCGAGGACCGCCAGGCCGACCAGGCCGCCGGCCCGGTGGCCAGCGCGTCGGCCTCGGTGAGGGCGTGCAGGAGCTCCAGCGTGCCGGGGCTGCCGACGGCCTCGGCGACCGCCCGCACGGTGGCGGGGTCGTCCAGGTCGCGCCGGGTCGCGGTCTCCACCAGCAGCAGGTGGTGGCGGACCAGCACGCCCAGCACGTCGGCGTCGGCCGCGTCGAAGCCGACCCGCAGCGCGGTGTCGCGGGCGATGGTCTCCCCCGCCACGGAGTGGTCGCCGGGCCACCCCTTGCCGATGTCGTGCAGCAGCGCCGCCATCAGCAGCAGGTCGGGCCGGCCGACCCGGCGGGTCATCGCGGAGGCCCGGACCGCGGTCTCCACCAGGTGCCGGTCCACGGTCCAGGTGTGCACGGGATTGCGCTGCGGGCGGCAGCGGACGCGCTCCCAGTCGGGCAGGAGCGCGGAGATGATCCCCTCGGCCTCCAGCGCCTCCCAGACGCCGACGGTGGGCTCCCCCGCACCGAGCAGGGTGAGCAGCTGCTCCCGCGCCTCGCCCGGCCAGGGCACGGGCAGCGGCCGGCCCTGGGCGGCGAGGCGGCGTACGGCGTGCAGCGAGACCGGCAGCCCGGCCTGGGCGGCGGCCGCGCCGAGCCGCAGCGGCAGCACGGGGTCGCGTTCGGGCCGGGCGGCGAGGGCGAGCACGGCCTCGCCGTCGGACTCGACGACCCCCTCGGCCAGCGGGGCCCGTTCCCCGGCGGGGGCACCGCGGCCGCCGAGGAGTCCGCGCAGCCGGGGCCGGGCGGCGCGGGCGCGCAGGACGCGGCCCACCTCGCGCCAGGTGACGTCGGCGGCGTAGGCGACGGTCCGGGCGGCCTCGTACACCTCGCGCAGGAGCGCATCGGCGTCGGACAGGCCGAGCCGGGCGGCGACCTGGGCCTGCTCCTGCAGGGCGAGGCGGTCGCCGGCGCGCCCGGTGACGAGGTGGAGGGCGTCACGGGTGTCGAGCAGCCGACGGCGGGCGTCGGCGAGCCCCTCGCGGGGGGCGTCGGCCAGCCAGGAGGCGGCGACGGCCCGCAGGGCGGCGGCGTCGCGCAGGCCGCCGCGGGCCTCCTTGAGGTCGGGTTCGAGGAGGAAGCGCAGTTCGCCGGAGCGTTCGGCCCGTTCGCGGCACAGGGCGTGCAGCTGGGGCAGCCGTTTGGGGGCCTGGTTGCGCCAGTCGGCCAGGACGGAGGTGCGCAGGCCCGCCAGCAGTCCGGCGTCTCCGGCGACGGGGCGGGCGTCGAGCAGTCCGAGGTGGACCTTGAGGTCCTCGGCGGCGGTCCTGCGGGCCTCGCCGGGGGTGCGCACGGAGTGGTCGAGGGAGAGCCCGAGGTCCCACACCGGGTACCAGAGGCGGTCGGCGAGCCGGGCCAGGTCGGCGGGGGCGGCCTTGCCGTCGTGGAGGAGCAGCAGGTCGAGGTCGCTGCGGGGGGAGAGTTCGCCGCGCCCGTAGCCGCCGACGGCGACGAGGGCGGCGCCGCGCACACCGGTCTCGCGCGCGGCGGTGGTGAACAGGGCGTTCAGCCAGTCGTCGGTGAGCCCGGACAGCGTGGAACGCCGCGAAGGCCCGGACCGCGACTCCTCCTGGAGGAGTCGCAGCCGGGCCGCGGCGTAGCCGCCGGGTCCGGGGTCGGAGGTGTCCGTTGTGTCTTCCACGCTCGTCAACCGGGTTCTCCCTCGCTAGAGCGCTTCGGCGCCGCGCTCGCCGGTGCGGACGCGGATCAGGGCGTCGACGGGGACGCTCCACACCTTGCCGTCACCGATCTTTCCGGTGCGGGCGCCCTGTACCAGGATCTCCATGACGGACTCGGCGTCGTCGTCCTCGACGACGACCTCGATGCGGATCTTCGGTACGAGGTCGACGGTGTACTCGGCGCCGCGGTAGACCTCGGTGTGGCCGCGCTGGCGGCCGTATCCGCTGGCCTCGGAGACGGTCAGGCCCTGGACCCCGTAGCGCTGGAGGGCGTCCTTGATCTCGTCCAGCCGGTGCGGCTTGACGATCGCGGTGATCAGCTTCATGCGTCAACCTTCTTGGTCGCGGCGGCAGCGGTGGTGTGGACGGCGGTGCTCCGGGAGGAGGCGCCGCCGCCGGCCCCGCTGAAGTCGTAGGCGGTCTCGGCGTGCTCGACCTGGTCGATGCCGGAGACCTCGTCGTCCTCGCTGACGCGCATCCCCATCGTCTTGTCGAGGAGGAGGGCGAGCACCGCGGACGCGACGAGAGAGTAGGCGAGGACGGAGAAGACCCCGATGGCCTGCTTGCCCAGCTGCTCCAGGCCGCCGCCGTAGAAGAGGCCGGCCGCGTCGGACTGGACCCCGCCGGTGGCGAAGAAGCCGACGAGGAGGGAGCCGACGATGCCGCCGACGAGGTGGACGCCGACCACGTCGAGGGAGTCGTCGTAGCCGAACTTGTACTTCAGGCCGACGGCCATGGCGCACAGCAGGCCGGCGATGGCGCCGATGGCGATCGCACCGAGCGGGGAGCAGGAGCCGCCGGAGGGGGTGATGGCGACGAGGCCGGCGACCGCGCCGGAGGCGGCGCCGAGGGTGGTGAAGGAACCGTGGCGCAGCTTCTCGTACGCGAGCCAGGCGAGCATGGCGGCGGCGGTGGCGACCTGGGTGTTGACGAACATGACGGCGCCGACGCCGTCGTCGTTGCCGAGCCAGGATCCGGCGTTGAAGCCGAACCAGCCGAACCACAGCAGGCCGGCGCCGAGCATCACCAGGGGCAGGCTGTGCGGGCGCATCGGGTCCTTCTTGAAGCCGACGCGCTTGCCGATGACGAGGATGACGCCGAGGGCGGCGGCGCCGGCGTTGATGTGGACGGCGGTGCCGCCGGCGAAGTCGATGACGCCCATGTCGAAGAGCCAGCCGCCGGTGCCCCAGACCCAGTGGGCGACGGGGAAGTAGACGAGGCTGACCCACAGGGCGGTGAACAGGGCCCAGGCGCTGAACTTGACGCGGTCGGCGAGGGCGCCGCTGATCAGGGCGGGGGTGATCACGGCGAACATGAGCTGGAAGACGGCGAAGACGTAGACCGGGATGGTGTAGCCGTCCCAGAGCTCGGTGATGCCGATGCCGCTGAGGCCCACGTAGTCGGAGTTCCAGCCGATGATGCTGCCGGAGTCCGTGCCGAAGGCGAGGCTGAAGCCGTAGAGGACCCAAAGGATCGTGACGATCCCGAGGCTGACGAAGCTCATCATCAGCATGTTGAGGGTGCTCTTGACTCGGACCATGCCTCCGTAGAAGAAGGCGAGTCCCGGGGTCATCAGCATGACCAGGGCGGAGCAGATGAGCATGAACCCGGTGTTCGCGGCAGAGAGCGTCGGGGCGTCTGCCGCGAGGGTCGTGATGGCTGCTGCTGAGGCCATCGGCGTCTCCTCGTCGTCGGTACGTTCGCGTGCGGGCGATCGTGAAAACCTGAGCGGCGCAAGGCGTAAGGCCGGGGGTGGGGCCTGGGGGCTGGCCGGTTATTGGCCATGAGATTCGCGCAGGCCGGTTTCCGGCGGCGCCGCTCGATGTTTCGCGCCCGTGACGAAGAGGTCGGACGTGTTACGCGTCCATGAACGGGTCGGGTGGGGGCAGTGCGGTACGGCCGGCCGCGGCAGCACCCGGGAGACCTGGCTGGGGGAGCCTGATCGGGCTTCACGGGGTGTCTGCCGCGGCCGGGGCCTTGGGGGGGCGGCCGGGAGAGGGCCGTCAGACGGCCTCCGCGGCCTCGGGGAGGCGGGAGGCGAGGTGGTCGGTGAGCCGGACGACCTCGGCGACGTCGCCGTACTCACGGGCGGCGGTGTCGACGGTCTTGCGCAGCCGGGTGTTCACCCTTTCGGACCGCACCTTTCCGGCCACGTCGAGGGCGCGGTCCACGAGGACGGCGGCCTGCTCGGGCTCGCGCTGGAGCAGGTGGACGGTGGCCATGCCGATGAGGTTGAGGGCGTAGGAGCGCTGGTGCACCTCGTCCTTCTGGAAGAGCTCGACGGCGCGCTCCATGACGGGTTCGGCGAGGGAGGCGTACATGGGGCTGCGGCCGGCGACGTAGGCCAGGTCGCGGTACGAGTGGGAGTTCTCGCCGTTGAGCTCGGCCTCGGAGAAGAACCGGATCCAGTCGGGCTCGGGCTCGCCGCCGAGGCCTACGTCGCCGAAGGTGTCCTCGGCCATGCGGACCGCCCGCTTGCAGCGGCTGGGCTGGCCCATGTTGGCGTAGGCGCGGGCCTCCATCGCATACAGCATGGCCTGGGTGCGGGGGCCGGCGCAGTCCCGGCTGCCGTACTGGGCGAGGTGGATGAGCTCCAGGGCGTCCTCGGGGCGGCCCAGGTGGATCATCTGGCGGCTCATGTTGGAGAGGATGTACGAGCCCAGCGGCTTGTCCCCCGCCTCCTTGGCGGCGTGCAGCGCGAGGACGAAGTACTTCTGGGCGGTGGGGTGCAGGCCCACGTCGTAGCTCATCCAGCCGGCCAGCTCGGCGAGTTCGGCGGCCACCTTGAACAGCCGCTTCATGGCCGGGGCCGGGTGGTTCTCCTGGAGCAGGTCGGTCACCTCGTGGAGCTGGCCCACGACGGCCTTGCGGCGCAGTCCGCCGCCGCACTGCGCGTCCCACTGCCGGAACATCACGGTGGTGGCCTCGAGGAGGTCGAGCTCCGGCTCGGAGAGCCGCGGCGGGCGGTGGCCGCCGGGCAGCGGCTCGCGGACGCCGGGGTCGGCGGCCGGGACCGGGACGAGCCAGCGCTGCATGGGCTCGATGAGGGCGGGGCCCGCGGAGAGGGCGAGGGAGGTCCCAAGGAAGCCGCGGCGGGCCAGCATCAGGTCGCTGCGCGAGAACTCGCCGAGGAGCTCGACGGTCTGGGGGCCGGCCCAGGGCAGGTCGACGCCGGAGACGGAGGGCGTCTGGTGGGCGGTGCGCAGGCCCAGCTGCTCGATGGCGACGACGGAGCCGAACCGCTCGGAGAACAGCTCGGAGAGGATCCGCGGGACGGGTTCGCGGGGCTGTTCGCCGTCGAGCCAGCGGCGGACGCGGGAGGTGTCGGTGGAGATGTGGTGGGCGCCCATCTGGCGGGCCCGCCGGTTCACCTGGCGGGCGAGCTCGCCCTTGGACCAGCCGCTGCGCACGAACCAGGAGGTGAGCTGTTCGTTGCGGGCGGCCGGGCCCGCAGCGTCCGGCACGTCGGGCTCCGCGCTCGTTCCGCTTGCGCCGCTGCCGCTCACTGGAACGCCCCCATCCGCTCTGGCTCCTCGCACGAAACCCTGGCCGGGGCGGCGCCTGCCGCCGGGCACCTTCACAGGTCCCTCACACCTTGCCTCCGGCATAACCACGGATCGGCCTGCCGCAAGGGTTCGTGCACTGAAAGTAATCCTACGATCACCCCTCCCGCGAGGTCGATTCCAGAAACGCCACCATTCGCCACCCCTTCGAATGAACTCGCCACCCGCCAGGCGCGATTCACTTGACAGCGAGGCGAAACGATCGGTTGGACAGGAGTGTGCCCGGGGCGCGCGCGGCGAGGAGTGCGCCCCGGGGTCCCTCCCGGACGGAGTCCGGGAAGGGGACACACCGCCGGGACCCGGGCCCGCACCCGCCCTGCCGACGTCGTAACCACCGGCGCGTCCGACCCGTTGGAGGGGGCATGGGCATGGGCTTCACGATCGGCGGCAGCCGCAGCACCAAGGAATTCCGCTCCGCCGCCCGGCGGCGCGGACGCACGTCGGAGTGCACGGCGGTGGCGGAGTACACCGGCCTGTGGGGCTGGGACGTGGTTCCCGGGGCCCGGGCCGCCGCTCCGGCCCGCGACTGCTCCTGCGGCCGGGCGCAGTGCGCGGCTCCCGGGGCGCACCCGCTGCCCCTCGCCCCCACGGTCCCCGCGGGCGCCACCCTCGACCGGGTCAGCGAGATCTGGGGCGAGTACCCGGGCGCGGCGGTGCTGCTGCCCGTGGGCCGCGGCTTCGACGTCATCGAGGTCTCCCAGGAGGCCGGGCGCCGGGCGCTGGTCCGCCTGGAGCGGATGGGCCTGCCGCTCGGGCCGGTCACCACGACCCCCGACGGCCGCGCCCAGTTCTTCGTGGCCCCGGGCGCGGCGGCCGAGCTGCCGCAGCTGCTGTACCGGATGGGCTGGGACGACGCGGACCTGGACCTGCAGGCCCTGGGCACGGGCGCCTACGTGACGGCGCCGCCGTCCGACCACGCGGGCCTCGGCCCGGTGAGCTGGCTGCGCCCGCCCGCCCTGGACTGCGCGGGCGGCCCGCCGCAGGCGCGGCTGCTGCTCGGCACCCTCGCGTACATCTGCCACCGCCTGCGCCGCTGAGCTCAGCCGCCGGACCGGCCCGCCTCGCCCCGCCCGCGCGGTCCGTACGTACGCCGGCGCCCCCGGGTTCCGGGCGGAACGCGGGGGCGCCGGCGTGTGCACGGGCCGCGCGGGCGGCACCGTACGGGGCGGGGCTCAGTCGCCGATCAGGGCGTCGACGAACGCCTCCGGCTCGAAGGGGGCGAGGTCGTCCGGGCCCTCGCCGAGGCCGACGAGCTTGACCGGGACGCCGAGCTCGCGCTGGACGGCGACGACGATGCCGCCCTTGGCGGTGCCGTCGAGCTTGGTCAGGACGATGCCGGTGATGTCGACGACCTCGGCGAAGACGCGGGCCTGCATCAGGCCGTTCTGTCCGGTGGTCGCGTCCAGGACGAGCAGGACCTCGTCCAGCGGGCCGTGCTTCTCCACGACGCGCTTGACCTTGCCGAGCTCGTCCATCAGGCCGGTCTTGGTGTGCAGGCGGCCGGCGGTGTCGATGAGCACCACGTCGGCGCCCTCGGCGATGCCCTCCTTGACCGCGTCGTAGGCGATCGAGGCGGGGTCGCCGCCCTCGGGGCCCCGCACGGTGCGCGCCCCGACCCGCTCGCCCCAGGTCTGGAGCTGGTCGGCGGCGGCGGCGCGGAAGGTGTCGGCGGCGCCGAGGACCACGCTGCGGCCGTCGGCGACGAGGACGCGGGCGAGCTTGCCGGTGGTGGTGGTCTTGCCGGTGCCGTTGACGCCGACGACCATCACGACGCCCGGGGTGTCGGTGCCGCTCTCGGTCTTCACGGCGCGGTCGGAGTCGGTGCCGACCAGGGTCAGCAGCTCCTCCTTGAGCAGGGTGCGCAGCTCCGCCGGGGTGCGGGTGCCGAGCACCTTGACCCGCTCGCGCAGCCGGTCGACCAGCTCCTGCGTCGGGACGACACCGACGTCGGCGATGAGGAGGGTCTCCTCGATCTCCTCCCAGGTGTCCTCGTCGAGGTGCTCGCGGGAGAGCAGCGTGAGCAGCCCCTTGCCGAGGGAGTTCTGCGAGCGCGCGAGGCGGGCGCGCAGACGGACCAGGCGGCCCGCGGTGGGCTCGGGCACCTCGATCTCGGGTGCGGCCGGCAGCTCGGCCTCGGCGACCGGCGCCTCGGCGGGCGGGGCGGGCGCCGCCTCCGCCTCGGGGAGGGCGACCTCCTCGATCGTGCGGCGCGGCTCTTCGACCGTCGTTGCGGCGTCCTCCCCCACCTGCGGTTCGGCGGGCGGGGCAGTGATGGTCGGCGTGCTGGGCGGGGCCGGCGGCAGCTGCTTCTTCTTGCGGCTGCTGACCAGGAGCCCGCTGATCGCGCCGACCGCGACCAGGGCGATGACTACAGCAAGGATGAGGATGTCCATAACGGCACCAGTATCGGCCACGGGCTCCCCGGGCCGCGGACACCGAGCGCCCGGAGCGGACCGTAAGGACCTATTTGTTGTATAGGCATTAAATCTACGATGATGGGCGACTTGCCCACCCGTACCCGCCCCTTCCGGAGAAACCGCATGTCCGCCGAGCCCGCAGACGGCGCGCTGGAGCACCCGACGACCGAGACCGCGATGGAGACCCGCGGCCTCGAACCCGTCCCCGACGCCGAGCGCACCGGCCGGGTCCGCGAGCTGGTTCCCACCTGGGTCGCCGCCAACATCAGCGTGCTGCTGCTGACCATGGGTGCCGGCCTGGTGATCTTCAACGAGCTCAACATCTGGCAGGTGCTCGTGGTGGCGGTCGCCGCGCCCGTGGTCTCGTACGGGCTCGTCGGCCTGATCTCGATCGCCGGCAAGCGCGGAGGCGCCCCCGGCATGGCCCTGTCGCGGGCGGTGTTCGGCCAGCGCGGCAACCTGTTCCCCGGCGCCCTGATCTGGGTGGCGCGCTGGGGCTGGGAGACCATCAACGCGGTCAGCGGCGCCTTCGCCATGCTGACGGTGCTGGACCTGTTGTTCGGCGTCCGGAAGAACACCGCGCTGGTGGTGGCCACCCTGCTGCTCTTCGTGGGCTGCACCTTCCTCGTCTCCGGTCTCGGCATCAGCGCGCTGCGCGCGTGCTCGACCTGGTCGACGTACCTCTTCGGCGCCTTCAGCGTGCTCGTGCTGGGCTATCTGGTCGCCGAGACCGACTGGGCCGCCGTTCTCGACAAGCCGGCCGGCTCCACCGCGATGATGGTGGCGGGCATCGGCACCATCGCCGCCGGCGGCATCAGCTGGGTGCCCTCCGGGCCGGACTTCACCCGCTACCTGCCGCGTACGGCCTCGGGCCGGGGCATCGTCGGCGCGACGGTGGGCGGTGCGGCCGTGGTGGTCGTGCCGATGGTGCTGATGGGTGCGGTCATGGCGGTCGGCACGCCCGACCTGGCCTCCGCCCAGGACCCGGTCTCCTTCATCGGCACCCTGCTGCCCGCCTGGATCGCGGTCCCGTACCTGCTGATCGCGCTGGTCGGCATGCTGCTGATCAACTCGATGTCCATGTACTCGGCGGGCTTCACGGCGCAGACGCTCGGCATCAAGGTGCCGCGGGCCGCTGCGGTCAGCGTGAACGCCGTGATCAGCCTGGTCTTCGGCTTCCTGCTGATGGTGGTCGCGACCAGCTTCTTCGGCTCGTTCGTCTCCTTCCTGACCCTGCTGGCGGTGGCCTTCTCCGCGTGGATCGGCGTCTTCGGCGTGGACATGCTGCGCCGGACGGCGTACGACGGCGCGGCCCTGCTCGACACCACGCCGGGCAGCGCCTACTGGTACCGGGGCGGCTTCGCCTGGCAGGCGATGACCGCCTGGGGCACGGCGCTGGCGGTGGGCCTGCTGTTCACCGAGGTGGACTGGTTCGCCGGCCCCCTCGCCGGCACCTGGATCGGGGCGAACGGGCTGGGCTGGGCGGCCGGCATCCTCACCTCCGGCGCGCTGTACGCCGTACTGCCGCGCCCGGCGCAGGTGAGCGGGCCCGCACCCGAGCCGTCGCCGGAGCCCGCGCCCGAGTCCGAGCCCGCCGGATCCCTGGCCGACTGACGCTCCGTCAGCTAACGTCCCCCTTCGCCGCCCACCCACCTCCGGCGAAGGGGACTTCCGCCATGCCCGTCACCGTGGCCCGGTTCAATCTGGTCGACCCGAACGGCACCCCCGAGAGCCTGTCCGCCCGCTACCGGGCCGCGCTGGAGATGGCCCGGTACGCCGACGACCGCGGGATCGACACCGTCCAGACCGAGGAGCACCACGGCACGGCGAACAACTGGCTGCCCTCGCCGTTCACGTTCGCGGGGGCGGTCCTCGGCGCCACCCGGCGGATCGCGGTCACCGTCTCGGCGATCATCGGCCCGCTGCACGATCCGCTGAAGGTCGCCGAGGACATCGCCGTTCTGGACCTGCTGAGCGGCGGCCGGCTGGTGACGGTCGCGGGCATCGGCTACCGGCCCGAGGAGTACGAGCAGCACGGCGTCGAGTGGGGCCGGCGCGGCCGGCTCCAGGACGAGCTGCTGGAGACGCTGCTGTCGGCGTGGACGGGCGAGCCGTTCGCGTTCCGCGGCCGCACGGTGCGGGTGACACCGGTGCCGTTCACCCGGCCGCACCCGCTGCTGCTGGTCGGCGGCAGCTCCCGGGCCGCGGCCCGGCGGGCGGCCCGGCTCGGGCTGCCGTTCTTCCCCAGCGCGCACCTGCCGGAGCTGGAGGCGTACTACACCGAGCAGCTTGCGGAGTACGGCACCGAGGGGTTCTGCATGATGCCGGCGGCCGAGACCCCGCTGCTGCACATCGCCGAGGACCCGGACCGGGTGTGGGCCGAACACGGCGCGTGCTTCCTGCACGAGGCGGGCACGTACGCGTCCTGGCAGTCGAAGGACATCCGCAGCGCCGTACGGTCCCGGGCGCGCTCGGTGGCGGAGCTGCGGGCGGAGGGCGTGTACCGCGTCCTGACCCCGGACGAGGCGGTCGCGTACGCGCGGGACGCGGGCGGGGCGGGGAACCTGGTGCTGCACCCGCTGTGCGGCGGGATGCCGCTGGACGAGGGCTGGCGCAGCCTGCACCTGCTGTGCGAACAGGTGCTGCCCCGGCTCAGCGGATGAGCCGGGGCAGCACCTGTCGACGAGGAGAGGGGGTGGTGGCGGGGATGGTTACCCCATCTCCTCCAACGCCTTGCCCTTGGTCTCCGGCACCCACAGGAGGATGAACGGGATCGAGAGCGCGGCGAAGACCGTGTAGATCACGTAGGCGCCGGAGAGGTTCCAGTCCGACAGCGTCGGGAAGGTGACGGTGATGACCCAGTTGGCGACCCACTGCGCGGCGGCGGCCACGCCGAGCGCGGCGGCGCGGATGCGGTTGGGGAACATCTCGCCGAGCAGCACCCACACCACGACGCCCCAGGAGAGGGCGAAGAAGAGCACGAAGGAGTGGGCGGCGACGAGGGCGACGGTGCCCTGGGTGTCGGGCATCGTGATCTGGTCGCCGCTGCCCTCCTTGTACGAGAACGCCCAGGCGGCGGCGCCGAGCGAGAGGGCCATGCCCACGGAGCCGATCAGGGCGAGCGGCTTGCGGCCGAGGCGGTCGACGAAGACCATCGCGATCACCGTGCCGACGATGTTGATGATCGAGGTGGTGAAGGAGTACAGGAACGAGCTCGACGGGTCGATGCCGACGGACTGCCACAGCGAGGAGCTGTAGTAGAAGATCACGTTGATGCCGACGAGCTGCTGGAAGACCGACAGGCCGATGCCGATCCAGACGATGGGCAGGAAGCCGAAGCGGCCGCCGAGCAGGTCCTTGAAGGTGGACTTGTGCTCGGAGCTCATCGCGAGCTCGATCTCGCGGACGCGGCCGTCGAGGTCGGCGCCGGAGCCCTCGACCTCGCGCAGGACCGCGCGGGCGTCGCCGGTGCGGCCGACGGAGATCAGGTAGCGCGGGGACTCGGGGATGACGAAGGACATCAGGCCGTAGAGCACGGCCGGTACCACCATGACGCCGAGCATCCACTGCCAGGCCTCGAGGCCGGCGAGCTCGCCGCGCTGGTCGCCGTCGGCGAGGTTCAGGATGCCCCAGTTGACCAGCTGGGAGACGGCGATGCCGATGACGATGGCGGCCTGCTGGAACGAGGCGAGCCGGCCTCGGTAGGCGGCCGGGGAGACCTCGGCGATGTAGGCGGGGCCGATGACGGAGGCCATGCCGATGCCGAAGCCGCCGATGACGCGCCACAGCGCGAGGTCCCACAGGGCGAAGGGCAGGGCGGAGCCGATGGCGCTGGCCGTGAAGAGGACGGCGGCGATCTGCATGCAGCGGATGCGGCCGATCCGGTCGGCGATGCGGCCCGCGGTGGCGGCGCCGAGGGCGCAGCCGACCAGCGCGGCGGCGATGACCTGGGCGAGGGCCTCGGAGCCGACGTCGAACCGGTCGCGGATCGCCACGACGGCACCGTTGATGACGGAGCTGTCGTAGCCGAAGAGGAAGCCGCCCATGGCGGCCGCGGCGGCGATGAAGACGACGCGCCCGAGGTGGTCGGGGCGGGCGGCCCGGCCGCCCTTCGGGGCCGGCGCCGGCGCTGTGCTGCTGGTCAAGGTGTGCTCCTGCGTGCCCGGCTGCAGTGGCGGGCGGGTGGGGGTTGACCCCTCCAGTGGCGCACAGGGCAAGATCCGGCACCACTCGAAGGGAAGAGGCGGCGGAGCGAGCCTATGTCTTCAGTTCTTGAAGTCAAGAGGAGGCAAGTGACCGAGATGAATTCCACTTCGCCCCAGCGAAGGCGCAGCGGAGACAGAGCCCCGAGGGCGGGTCATTCACTTCTTGAATGAAATCGGACGGATCGGTTCAGCGGAGGCGCTGGCTGATGACCTTGGAGACTCCGTCGCCCTGCATGGACACGCCGTAGAGCGCGTCGGCGACCTCCATCGTCCGCTTCTGGTGCGTGATGACGATCAGCTGCGAGCTCTCCTGGAGCTCCTCCATGATCCGGATCAGCCGCTGCAGGTTGGTGTCGTCGAGCGCCGCCTCGACCTCGTCCATCACGTAGAACGGGCTCGGGCGGGCCTTGAAGATCGACACCAGCAGCGCCACGGCGGTCAGCGAGCGCTCGCCGCCGGAGAGCAGCGAGAGCCGCTTGACCTTCTTGCCGGGCGGCCGGGCCTCGACGTCGACGCCGGTGGTGAGCATGTTGTCGGGGTCCGTGAGGACGAGGCGGCCCTCGCCGCCGGGGAACAGCCGGGAGAAGACCCCCTCGAACTCGCGGGCGGTGTCCCGGTAGGCCTCCGTGAAGACCTGCTCGACGCGCTCGTCCACCTCCCTGACGACCTGGAGCAGGTCCGCTCGGGTCTTGCGCAGGTCCTCCAGCTGCTCGCTGAGGAACTGGTGGCGCTCCTCCAGCGCGGCGAACTCCTCCAGCGCGAGCGGGTTGACCTTGCCGAGCTGCTGGTAGGCGCGCTCGGCGGCCTTGAGGCGCTTCTCCTGACGGTCCCGGACGAACGGGCCGGGGCGGTTGCGGGGGTGCTCGGGGTCCTCGGGGAGCTCCTCGCCCTCGGCGGGCGGGCTCGGCGGGACCGGCTGGTCCGGGCCGTACTCGGCGACGAGGGCGGCGGACCCGATGCCGAACTCCTCCAGGGCGCGGGCCTCCACCTGCTCGATGCGCAGCCGCTTCTCGGCTCCGAGGACCTCGCCGCGGTGCACGGAGTCGGTCAGCTTGTCGAGCTCGGCCTTGAGGTCGCGGCCGCGGGTGCGGGCCTCGGCGAGCTCCTGCTCGCGCAGGCGCTTGGCGCGCTCGGCGGCGGTGCGCTCGGCGTCGGCCCGGCCGAGGGACACCTCCAGGTGGGCGAGGAGCTGGCGGGCGCCGTCGGCCACGGCCCGGGCCACCGCGGCCTCGTGGCGCAGCCGGGCCCGGCGCCGCTCGGCCCGGGCGCGGGCCTCGCGCTCGGCGCGGGCGCCGCGGTCGAGGGAGTCGGCGCGGCCGGCCAGGCCCTTGACCCGCTCCTCGTGGGTACGCAGCTGGAGGCGGGCCTCCATCTCGGTCTGGCGGGCATTGGCCCCGTCGGCGGCGAGCCGGTCGCGGCGGGCGGGGTCGGGTTCCTCGGTGACGGGCATCTCCTCGGCGGCGGCGAGCCGCTCGGCGCACTCCTCCACCTCGGCGAGGGCCTGCTCCAGCGCGGCCTGCGCCTTGTCCGCGGCGGCGGCGCTGCGCTCGGCCTCGCCGGCGGCGCCCTTGGCCTGGCCGGCGAGCCGCCCGAGCTGCTGGGCGTGCCCGGCCCGGGCCTGTTCGCCGGCCCGGCGGCGCTCGCCGATCTCCTCGACCCGGGCGGCGAGGTCGCGGCGCGCCTCCCGGGCGGCCTCCTGGGCCTCGGCCAGCTCCTTGCACTGCCCGTCGAGGCGGTCCAGCTCGGCGGTGGCCTCGTCGACGGCGGCCTGCACCTCGATCAGGCTGGGCGCCCCGGCGGAACCGCCGTGCGCGAGGTGCGCCCCGAGCACGTCCCCGTCGGGTGTCACGGCCACCAGGTCGGGCCGCACCGCAACGAGCTGCTGCGCCTGGTCGAGGTCACCTACCAGCACGTGGTCCCGCAGCACCCACCCGACGGCCCGCACCGCTGCGCCGTCCCCCCGCACGAAACGCTCCAGCGGCACCCCGCCGTGCACCCGGTCGCCCCCGTCGGCCTGCCCGGGCAGGCCGACGGGGGCGGCCCCGCCCGCCGGCCGCGGCGCCCCGCCCCCGGCCGG